>NZ_VIKY01000236.1:0-21632 GCF_009711925.1 Dolichospermum sp. UHCC 0352
CCAAATGCTTCGCCCGTACAGTGGTTAGTGGTTAATTATTTTCCTGGCTGCCTTGGACGATGGGAATTGTAAAATGAAATTGACTGCCTTGATCTTTACCTGTGGATTCTGCCCAAATTTTTCCGTCCCAGCCGTTGACAATTTGGCGACAAATTGCTAAACCCAATCCAGTCCCGCCGGTTGTTCGCCGTAATGCCCCTTCTTCCTGGTAGAAGCGGTCAAAAACGATTTCTAGGCGATTGGGTTCAATTCCCCTGCCTGTGTCCGCTACGGTGACTTCTAGCATCTCCTGACTATTGCTAATGGCTTTAATAATAATTTGCCCAGAAGAGGGAGTAAATTTACAAGCATTATCGACAAGTTTGGCGATTACCTCTACTAACCAATCACCGTCAGCCCTGACTAAAGGTAGGTTGGCAGAAATTTGATTTGTGATCTTGGGTATTTTTTCTTGGCTAGAGCGTGTCCGTAAGCGACTGAGGGATAAATCTACACATTCTTGGATGGTTAATGATTCAGGATGCCATTCTACCCGACCACTTTCTAAGTTAGAAAGGGTTAAAAAGTCTTGTACCAGTTTCCGCATTCTTTCGGAGTCTGCAAGGGCTGTATTCAACATTATTTGTTGCAATTCCCAAGGCATATCCGGTTCAGTAGCCAAGCTTTCTAAACAAACTTGAATGGTGGATAATGGAGTGCGGAGTTCGTGTCCAGTAATGGCAATTAAGTTACTGCGGGTGCGGTCTAAGGCTTCTAATTGTTGGTTGAGTTCTTCTAAATTGGCAAAAGATTCCGCTTGAATCAGGGCTGCACCAATTTGAGTAGCGATCGCCTTCACTAAGTCTAACTCCCCTGGTTGCCATTCATGGGGAGGAAAATGGCAATCGTGTAACTCCACAATTCCCAGTAGTCGCCCTTGATATAATACGGGTTCGATTAACCAAGAACGCACGCTAAACTTCTTCACAATTGACGATAAGGCTGTTGATTTCTTTATTTTGGAGTCCCCCACGGTATCAGCTACACATACTCCCTCCTGTTGTTGTAAAACCTGCTGAAACAGGGGATTATTTTGTAACTCCCAACTTTGCCCCAGTACAGATGTAACATTAGAGTTCAAAAATTCATGTTCGATTATAGCTTTGGCATCTGTAGCTTGGGCGCGATAAATTAGACAACGACAGGCTTCTAAATGTTGTCCCAACTCCTGAGCCGCAACTTGGAGAATTTCTCGTGGATCAAGCGATCGCCTAATTGCTGTACTAATGGAATTTACCAACCGTTCTTTCCTTGCTTGATCCGCAATCGCACGGTAAGCTTTATGCAGCTTATACTGACTAGCTTGCAGATATGTCACCAACCTCTGCACAAAAGGATCGGTATCAATATCATCTACATATTTATGATTGAAATTAACTTTTAACTCGTCTGTTGATTCCTTAATATTTAACCGCTGCTTCACTTCATCAACTTTATCCGCTAAATCTGGCCGATAAATCTCAATTCTATCTAATAACAATTGAGCGGCTTTTAAGCATACCCCTTTTTCCGATGTCCAAATCCCCTCAAATCTTCGCGCTGTATCCATATCCAAACTAGGAATCATCTCTGGGATATATTGATTTTTGGCCAGAGAACCCAGGCTTTCTCGACAGATTAAGCAAGTAGCATAGTTATCAGCAATTACTAGCAAATGCCATTCTTGCGCTAAAGCATCATCAGGCTCAAAAGAGATCTTTTCATAATATTCTGAGCTATTAGCAAACTCTGTTTCTGGTGCAGATAATACATATATTTGATTACTTTTTTGTGCAAGTCGCTGATAACGATGAGCTTCTTGCCGGTAAAATCGCTCTTGCTGGAAACTAGCAATGATCAAAGGACTGTCTAAATTGGCTGCTAAAACCTGATCTTCCATTGCATGGGAGAGAGCGGTTAGTGAAGCCTTAAAATATAACTGAGGTCGCAGATGGGGGAGTGAGTTTAGTAAATCACTCAGCACGGAAGTGGAAATACTCATTAGTCATTAGTCATTAGTCAGTGGTCAGTGGTCATTAAACACATATTACCTATGATCTATTACCCTTATCTATTACCAGTCGCAAGAACATTTATCTATTTTTTTTAACCTCAATATAGGTTTGTTCGTACCTAATGTAGTCGGGGCAATGTATAAGCTTAACGAATTTGCTTGCATAATTTGGCATTTTGGAAATTCATATCCTTATTTTAGATTAGCCTAAAAAGACTGTTTATATTGATCTTCCGTAAATCTAGGAATCTAGTTTTTGGTAAAATTGCCAAAAATATTAAATTTTAGTTAAAAATCACAAAATAGTCCCAATATAGGCTATTTAACTCTATAGCCTGTAATTATTGCCCAAAAAATTCTGTAAGTGTTTATCACTGAGATGAAATTTCCATCAATGCTAAAATTAGTCTCTGGCTTTATTTACAAAAGTTAATTTATTCAGGTCATCCCCATAATTCCTCCAGGTTAAGAAAATGACAGATGCTCATATTCCCCAACTCGATAATTGTAGTTCCACAACCCTACTCAAATATTTTGAAAATTCCTGGGAACTGGAAGAAACCTTAATGAAGAGTTTGGTTAAAGAAGAAACATTTTATCTAAATCCCGATCCTTTAAGAAATAAATTAATTTTCTATCTTGGACATTCGGCTGTTTTTTATATTAACAAATTAATTCAGGTGGGATTAATAAAAAATCGGATTAATCCCCAATATGAAACTCTATTTGAAATAGGAGTTGATCCAGAAACACCAGCAGAACTAGAGGTAGCCATTCAAGGAGTCAACTGGCCTAATATCAAAAAAGTTTGGGAATATCGAAACAGAGCCAGAGCAGAAATTAGCACAATCATTAATAAGACTCCTTTAGATTTACCCATTCATCAACAGCATCCTATTTGGGCTTTATTAATGGGAATAGAACATAGTCGTATTCATGTCGAAACCTCTTCCATGCTGCTGCGTCAATTACCCGTTGAGAACTTAAAACGTCCCCAAGGATGGAATTATGCACCGACTAATGGAGAAATTCCGCATCATCAAATGCGAGAAGTTCCTGGTGGTGTAGTAAAATTAGGAAAACGCCAAGATGATTTAACTTTTGGTTGGGATAGTGAATATGGTCATTTAGAAGTTGAAGTAAAACCATTTTTAGCAAGTCAATATCTCATTACCAATGGAGAATTTTTAGAATTTGTCCAAGCCGGTGGTTATAATAATGTAAATTATTGGCATACTGAATCTTGGGCATGGAAACAACTCTACAATATCCAATATCCCAAATTCTGGATACACCAAGAAAATAACTATCGCTATCGTGCTACATTTGATGAACTAGATTTACCTTTAGATTGGCCTGTAGAAGTTAACCATTATGAAGCCATGGCATTTTGTCGGTGGAAAGGTAAAAATACTCGGTTAATGACAGAAGCAGAATGGCATCAAGCCTTAAAAATATCTGAAGATTCCAGTTTAGCAAATAACTATAATCTTAACTTACAATTTATTTCTCCCACGCCTGTGGGAATGTTTTCAGAAAATCATCAATCTGGACTTTCTGACTTACGGGGTAATGTCTGGGAATGGTTAGGGGAAACATTCAAACCCTTACCAGGATTTAAAACTCACCATCTTTATGAGGATCAATCTGCACCCTTTTTTGATGATAAACATTTTATGATGTTGGGTGGTTCTTGGGCAACGAATGGTACAATGGCTTTACCTTGTTATCGTAACTGGTTTCGTCCTTATTTTTATCAGCACGTCGGTTTTAGAGTTGCTGAAAGTTTGGATTAATAAAATCGAGATCCCCGACTTCTTTTTTTATTTTATGAATAAATTATCAATTGATATCAGAAGTCGGGGATCTTATAATCACTCTAGAGGATTTAGAAAATGATTACACAACCTTTAACCGTTTTAGATCATCATTATCAAGAGTTAAGTATTGATGGCAAGGATGTTATTAAGGGGTTAACTGAAAAACTGAAAAGTTTACCTCCCAAATATTTTTATGATGATCCTGGTTCTCAATTATTTGAAAAAATTTGTGAGTTACCAGAATATTATCCGACTCGCACAGAAGCCTGGATTTTAGAACAATATGCTGATGAAATTGCCGAAATTACAAATTGTTGTGAGTTAATAGAATTAGGTAGTGGCAGTTCTACTAAAACTCAAGCTTTATTAACTGCTTATCAGAAAATTTCTGGTAATTGTAGATATCTGCCTATTGATGTCAGCGGAGGGATTCTCAAAACTAGTGTTTTACAGTTACAAGAAAAGTATCCTGATATTGCTATTCATGGATTATTGGGAACTTATGAACAAGCTTTAGTTCATCTAGAATCGAATTATTTACAATCGCGGATGTTGTTTTTTCTGGGAAGTTCTTTAGGCAATTTTAACCCGGAAGAATGTGATATTTTCTTAAATCAAGTTTCTCGAACCTTACAACCAGGAGATTACTTTCTGCTAGGGATTGATTTACAAAAGCCCCCGGATATTTTAGAAGCTGCTTATAATGATAGTCAGGAGGTGACTGCTGCTTTTAATTTAAATATGCTTTCTCATTTAAATTGGCGGTTTCAAGGTAACTTTGATATCAGTTTGTTTAAACATCAAGCTGTTTATAATCAAGTTGATCATCAAATTGAAATGTATTTACATTGCCAAAAAAGCCATTGGGTATCTTTAGAACTTTTGGATTTAAAGGTTAACTTTGAAGCAGGAGAAAGTATCCTTACAGAAATTTCTCGTAAGTTTAATTTAGCAACAATGGAAAAAAACTTGTCAGATAAAGGATTGAAAACTGTAAAAACTTGGACAGATGAAAAGGCGTGGTTTGGGTTGATTCTTTGTCAAGTTGAATGATCCAGATATTCAAATAGAAAATCAAGAAAGATGTTTTTAGCTAAAGGTTAGAAAGTTGTTGGGTGTAGATATGCAAAGATTTTTGAATTTTTGTTTGGAAATCGAGTTTTATATCAAGATTTCTATTTGCTGCACAATTGTGCAGCAGGTATTTTATTTGCTGTTCAATAATATAGAACTTAATTTTATCACCCAGGTATTACTATACTGGCTGATTGGTTCTATCTCATTTTATGCTATTGGTTTTTTCATTGAAAAATTCATCAAAAGTAAAGATAATTTAACTGAAAAATTAACTGCAAGAGTTAAAAAAGTAAAAAAGCAATCATTTCCTGCTTTCACTTTCAAAGGTATAATTACAGGAGAAATTAAAAGTTTAATAGCAGCATTAATCATACTATATTTAGCCCCAGAAGTTCATAGAGGTAATAGTTTACTTTTAAATTTGGGATGGTTTTTTATGAGAATAGTTGCGGCTGATTTCTGCTTTTATATAGTCCATAGATTATTTCATAAAAAAGCATTTCTCAAAATCCATCTTAAACATCATGAATTTCAAGATACATCCAGTTTTGTAGCTGGACATAAAAGCCTTCTAGAATATATTATTGTTACCATCACAGACGTTTTACCAATCTTTATATTTGGATATGACATCACCCAACTTTGTGCATGGAGTTTGATAGGTAACATTTATAATTTAGAAGGACATAGTTCTTTATCAATATTTTTCATTCCCTCAGACTTTCATGATCTTCATCACACTAATTTTAATGGAAATTATGGTATTCATGGATTTTGGGACAGAGTATTTAAAACACTTAATCATCCTACCAAGAAACTGGGAATTATGTTTCCTGTGAGTATTCTTGAGAATAAAATTAAAACTCTCAAATGATCTAGTAGTGTAGATGTAGAAGTTTCTTAAAATTTCCCTGACAATTTTACAAAAGCAACTGACTAACCATGAAACCAAATCCTATCCCCCCACAACCAGGTCAAGAATCAGTTTGGGACTATCCCCGTCCGGCAATTTTAGAAAATACGAACAAACATCTCAAGATAATTGTTAATGGGATGGTTTTGGCTCAAACACATCAAGCTAAAAGAGTCTTAGAAACAAGTCATCCTCCAGGTTATTATATTCCGGCTGAAGATATTCAGTTAGAACATTTAATAGAGACACCTAGAAAAACTTGGTGTGAATGGAAAGGTTGGTGTCAATATTATGATATTTCCGTAGGAGATAAATACATAAATAATGGTGCTTGGCGATATATTCAACCTAGTCCTAATTTTGAATCAATTCAAGAATATTACAGTTTTTATCCTAGTTTAATGGATGCTTGCTATGTGAATGATGAATTAGTTAAAGCCCAAACAGGTGATTTTTACGGAGGGTGGATTACTTCTGATATTGTTGGACCATTTAAAGGTGAACCAGGAACTATGTGGTGGTAAATAAGGAGAATTTCAGTTATCAAAATTGATAGTTTGACAATTCATGAACATCATGTAGAAATTATCTATATATTTCTCCTGAATATATAGATAATTTCTAGTACACTGCGGCATAAGTAAAATAACCATTAGAAATACCTGAAAAGCTTATACAATCTGCTTTTTTAATTTTTAATTGTTAATTTTTAATTCCGCCCTGCGGTACTAGTCTGCTGAGGTACAAAATTATCTGCGGTTATCTGCGTCCATCCTCTTATATCTGCGGTTAATTATTTCTTTGGTGTACCTCACTTGGATGAGAATCGCTATATTATTGGTTGTGATATAATAGTGTTTGTAGACCGAAACCCAATCATTTGAAACAAAAGGAATGATTTAAACAATGAACAAATCACAGCTTAATTTGATATTACAAGAAGTTAAACAAGCTTTGCAAAAACTTTATCAAAACCAACTGGAAGCAATTATTTTATATGGTTCTCAAGCGAGGGAAGACGCTAAAGAATTTTCTGATATTGATATTCTGGTTGTTCTGAAATCAGAGATTAACCCCTATCATGAAATTGATAAAACCAGTCAAATAATCTCAACCATTTGTCTAAACAACGATGTTGTTATTTCTCGTCACTTTATCTCTTCAGCAAAGTTTGAAAATGAAAATACTCCCTTTAACTATAATGTCAAAAAAGAAGGTATTTTTCTATGATATCGGAGGAGAAAAAATTTATAAAAAATTTTATATTTTTGAGAATCAAATATCTGAAAATTATAATTGTTGAGATTTTAACCACTCACTGACAACTTTCTCCACCGGTTGAGATTGATTATCTACTTGATAATTCATCTTTTGTATTTCTGTTGTAGAAATTTTTCCTCCTAATTGATTAATGGTATCTGTTAACTCTGGATATTTTTGGAGAATTTCTTGATTAAAAATAGGTATAGCTTGATAAGGTGGAAAGTATTTTTTATCATCTTCTAAAATCACTAAGTTTAAAACTGGAATTAAACCATCTGTAGAATTTGCAGCAATAAAATCTACTTGTTTTTCCTTTAATGCTTGATACATTAATCCTAATTCCATTTGTTTAATATTGGCAAATTTTAAGTTGTAGGTTTTAGATAATCCTGGATAACCATCTTCACGTTCTAAAAATTCATATCCAAATCCTGCTTTCATTTGTGGACTATATTTACCAATTTCCGAAAGGCTTTTAATTTGCCATTTTTTGGCATCTTCTTCTCTGATAATCATGGCAAAGGTATTCTCAAATCCTAAAGGCTTCATCACTGCTAATTTCAATTTTTGATCATAGTATTCCTTGACTTTTTTATAAACAGTCTCAGGATTACTAATTGGTTTTTCTTTTAAAACAGTAGTAAATGAAGTTCCTGTATATTCTACATAACCGGCAATTTTTCCCGCTTTTACTGCTTCATGAGCAATAAATGTTCCTCCTAAGTTAAAACGACGATCTACTTTTAATTTGGTATGATTTTCTATGTGTTGTGCTAATAACTCTCCTAAAATTACTTGTTCTGTGAAATTTTTAGAACCGATAATAATTTTTGCTGGTGCTTGTTGATAGTTAAAAGCTATTAATCCTGCGATAATTAAGGTGATTATTCCCAAAACAATACCTATTTGCTGATTAAATTTACCTTTGTTTGCTATTTGTTTCGTAAGGTTTTTTTCTAATAATTCTAAACCGAAATCTGCACTCAAAGCAATTACAGCAGCGGGGACTGCTCCGGCTAAAATTAATTCATTATTAACTGTGGAAATACCGCGGAAAATAAATACTCCTAAACCACCACCACCAACAGCAGCAGCAATTGTGGCAATTCCTACGGATATAACGGTGGCTACTCTTACCCCTGCTAAAATGACTGGTAAAGCTAGGGGAATTTCTACTTGCAATAGTAATTGTTGATCTGTCATTCCCATACCTATCCCGGCTTCTTTAATGGCGGGATTGATGCTATTAATGCCAATATATGTATTACGAATTATGGGAAGTAAAGCATAAAGAGTTAAGGCAAATATGGCGGGAGTTTTACCAATTCCTCCCAGAAAAGGTACGGAAATTAAAAAGCCAAAGATGGCTAAACTAGGGATGGTTTGAATGGCGTTTGCTAAACCAAGAATGGGGGAAGCTAATTTTGGTTGACGAGTGATAAAAATGCCGACAGGAAGACCAATCGAAATGGCGATCGCTAGGGATATAATGACTAATATTAAATGTTCTCCACTGTGGACAATTATTTCTGTACCGTATTGAAATAAAAACATAACTTTTGTATTTTTTATCTAATTTTAATTAAGTTCTTCCCAACTGTTACCAATATTTAAACAAGCTAAAAATGCTTTTGCTTCTGGATGTTGAGATTGGAGAAATTCCCTTCTTGTTCCTAATACTACTAAATTTCCTTCACACATTAAACCAATTCTTGTGGCTAAAAAGAAGGCTTCTTGAATATCATGGGTGACAAATATCACGGTTTTTCCTAATTGTTGTTGTAAATATTGAAATTGTTGTTGTAATTCTAAACGGGTAATTGGGTCAAGTGCGCCAAAAGGTTCATCCATTAATAGTATAGGTGGATCTGCGGCTAAAGCTCTAGCAACTCCCACTCGCTGACGTTGACCTCCTGATAATTGATGGGGATAACGTTGAGCAAATTTTTCTGGTTCTAATCCTACTAAGTTTAACATTTCATAAACTCTATTTTGAATTTTCTGTGGTGGCCATTTTTCTAAAGATGGGACGAGTCCAACATTTTCCGCGATGGTAAAATGGGGAAATAAACCTGTTTCTTGGATGACGTAACCTATCCGTCTTCTCAGTTTAATGGCATCCCAGTTAGTTGTGGGACGATTTTGGACTAAAACTTGTCCTTGGGTGGGAATAAGTAAATGATTAATTAATTTTAAAGTTGTGGTTTTTCCACTCCCACTGCGTCCTAATAAAATTAATGCTTCCCCTTGATAAATGCTCAGATTTAAGTTAGATAATAGGGGACGGTGATTAATGGCAAAACTGGTATTTTGAAACTCAACGGCAATTTCTGATGTTGTTGACATAATGGTTTCGTTAAACAAAATTAAGGTGGTCAGATCCCCGACTTCTTAGAGAAGTCGGGGATCTTATTGGTTCCGTATGAAAAGAAACAAAGGTGGTGGGTATTTTTTATTCACCTCTTTCTACTTTTATGAGATTTTATGCCTGAGTAAGTATTCTCTACCTCTAGCACCTCTCAATGTTTATGAAGGAATAAACTCTTGAAAAACAGCCAGTTTTCAGGCTTGACTTCTAATTAATAAGGTATACATTTATAGAAATTCATTGTCTTAGATTTAATTACTTTTGTTTTTTAAGAGTATTGATTTGAGCAAATTTACACCTGTATAGGTAACTCTGGCTAATGACACCGGATACATTGATGACTCCAGAAACAATTGTCCTCGACAACAGAACTTTTACTCCCGCAGACCAAAAAGAGATTTCCGAATGGCCTTGTGTTGTCAGTCAAAGACCACAGCCAACCATTACAGTTAAAGATGATGATTTATTCCTGGTGACAGATACCATGGGGAATATTTCCGATTGTTACCTTTATGGTAGCACTCCTAGTATGGGGATGTTTTGCCGTGATACCAGGTTTTTGAGTCGTTTGGAGTTACAGATTGAAGGGCGATCGCCTATACTACTGAGTAGTAACGCTGACAAGGGATTTGCCCTCTCGGTTTTATGTACCAATCCTGATTTAGAGAATCTTTTTAAGGCTGATACTGTGGGTATTCGTCGAGAACTGGTTCTCAATGGGGCATTATTTGAAGAAATAGAGGTTGCTAACTACAACACTAGCAGCATTGTTTTTGAACTGAGTCTGAGTTTTGATGCTGATTTTGTGGATTTATTTGAGGTTAGAGGTCATCATCGCCAAAAACGGGGAAGACTTTTACATTTAAATGAATTAACATCTGATCATGTTGCACCCTCATCTCCTCAAACCCATAAAGAAGAATCTCTAACCCTTGCATATCAGGGTTTAGATGCTTCGATTATGGAGTCTCTAATTCAATTTCAGCATTTGCAACCAACTCGGTTTCACGGTTCTACGGCAGTTTGGCGCATAGAATTGGCATCTCATGAAACTAAGAAGTTAGGTTATCGGCTGAATATGTTCACTGACAATCAACCTAGCTCTACTATCAGTGCTGCCTCTACTTTAGCGCAAGCAAAAGCCGCTGAATTAATGGAGGAGCAAAATTGGTTGCAGCAAATTACCCGGATTAGTTCAGATAAAAGTCTTTTTAATCGCGTTATTTCGCGGGCTGAACAAGATATATATTTATTGCTTCAGTCCTTTGGTAAACATAAAACTGTTTCTGCTGGTGTTCCTTGGTTTTCTACTTTGTTTGGTCGAGATTCGATCATTACCGCGTCCCAAACCTTGATGTTGAATTCCAAAATTGCCAAAGAAACCTTGATACTATTGGCAGAATATCAGGGTCAAACTGATAATATTTGGCGGGAAGAAGAACCTGGTAAGATTTTACATGAACTGCGGTTGGGAGAAATGGCGAGATGTCAAGAAATTCCCCATACACCCTACTACGGTACTGTGGATGCTACGCCGCTGTGGTTAATGTTGTATGCTGAATATTACAGTTGGACTCATGATCAAGAAACCTTGGAAGCACTGTGGCCAAATGCTTTAGCGGCTATGGGTTGGATTGATCGTCAACTTCAAGAAACTGGTTATCTCAGCTATGCACGCAAATCTAAAGGTGGTCTAATTAACCAAGGTTGGAAAGATTCTGGTGATTGTATTGTCAACCGCAAAGGAGAATTAGCCATTGGGCCAATTTCTCTGTGTGAGGTGCAAGCTTATGTCTATGCAGCGAAAAACCGCCTCGCAGAAATTGCCAAAATCCAACAACGCCCAGACTTAGAAGAACTTTGGCAAACAGAAGCGAGACAACTTAGGGCTAAATTTAACCAAGATTTTTGGTTAGAAGATCAAGATTTCTGTGCTTTGGCTTTAGATGGAGAAGGTAAACCAGTAGATAGTATTAGTTCTAATCCTGGCCAGTGTTTAAATTTGGGGATATTTACGTCTGCAAAAGCCTATAGTGTGGCAGAAAGACTGCAGGCTGCGGATATGTTTAATGGTTGGGGAATTAGAACTTTAAGTAGTTTGTCACCGGCTTATAATCCGATGGGTTATCATACTGGTTCAGTTTGGCCTCATGATAATTCTATGATTGGAATGGGATTGCGATCGCTCGGTTTAATTGATCAATCTCTCGAACTATTTCAAGGGTTATTCAACATGACCTCCCAGCAACCCTATCAACGTCCTCCAGAACTATTTTGCGGTTATGAAATGAACGGTGATAATGCTCCCGTCCAGTATCCCGTTGCTTGTACTCCCCAAGCTTGGGCTACAGGTAGCATTTTTCAACTATTGCAAATGATGGTGAATTTAGTCCCAGACGCACAGAATAATTGTTTGCGAATTATTGACCCAGCTTTACCAGAATCAATTAACAATTTATCTTTTCACAATTTGCGTGTTGGTGGCACGATTTTAGATTTAGAATTTGAACGAATTGGTAGCACTACCGCTTGTCGAGTTGCGAAAAAACGCGGTAATTTGCGCGTGGTGATTGAAGCTTAAATTGAACAATAAGATCCCCGACTTCTCTGAGGAGTCGGGGATCTGACTCTGACACCAATCAAATAGGATGGCTATATTCTGTAGAGATTTATCAAAAATGCCCACACATAGCAAAAGTTAATTAAACTTTCATCTGTACTTGATGTGAGCTTTATTTTTCGTATGTTAGACTTGCCTAAGTTCTAGAAATTCAGCACCCAGTATTTTTTTGGGTACTCACATAGAGCAGGTTTTCAGGGATTTTGATGAATTTTATCCATCTAGGATAACTCAATCTTCAAGCATATCATCAGTAATCATTTGTCTGTCACCATCAAGCACGACAATTACAAAAATAATCTGGGATGTCAATTTACCTGGCTCAATAAATTTGAATTGAGCTAAATTTCTATAGCTTAATTGTAGTTTTGCTGATGAATATTTTTAGCATCCTACCTTAGAGGTTGTTTGAAAAGTATTATATCAAACCCGTAATCTCCAAAAACCTAACCCCCCTACCCCCCTTCCCTGCAAGGGAATGGGGGTTTTAAAGCCTCTCCCCTTGCAGGGGAGAGGTTTGGAGAGGGGTCAGTCTATACATTCAAAACTTTTCAAACATCCTCTTAATGTGCCGCGTATCCGACATATCAAAAACATCTTTTCCAAACTATTGAGGTTGATTAATTCATGGTTACTAGTATTAGAAAAACAGTTCGGGGAATAGTTTTTACAAATCGCCACCTAGCAAGACTTTACTATTTTTTGAGTTTTTCTCGTCCAGTTTTACCACAATGGGTTGGTGCTGATTACTACCGCGAAAAATCATCTTGGGGATTACAACCAGAGCGTTGTCCATGTGATCTTGAATTAGTTGAATACTTACAAAAGCATAATATCCAAGATCAAACTATCTTCCATTTTGGCACAGGCTCTCATCATATTCTAGGATTGGAAAATCAGAAATTTTCTCAACCAAATGAAATTATTGGGATTACTGCTTCTGCACCCGAACATCAAGAATATGTCCGATTATCTCTTAAAGATCGTCTACTGTCCAAGTATTATAAGGTTCTCTGTACAGATATATACACCTTGACAGATCGTTCTTTACCCATGCTCGATGTAATTTCTTTGTTTCATCTAGGCGAATTTTATATGCCTGAAGAAGCACCTTTTTTACATCATAATGAAGAATCTCTTCTAGCGATGTTTCTTAGTAAACTGAATCCCAATGGCAAAATTCTCTTCTATACAAAATCAATTGGTTGGGGTCATGCTAAACCAATGATTGAATCATTTGTAAAACAGGGGAAAATGCACAAGATTGAAGAGTATAAGAACTTATTGGTATATACCAAGGGTAGCTAAACTCACGGTAATAGAGATTAGTATCATGTTCATTTAATTAATGCAAGAGTCAGATCCTCGATTTCTCTAAGAAGTGGGGGATCTTGTTTTTCAGGGCTAGATAGGGCTATACTCAATAAAATTAACCTAAATTAATCTCAGGTGGGCGATGACTTCAGAAACATTCAATTCAGTACCAGTAACCGTTTTAACTGGCTACTTAGGCGCAGGTAAAACCACTCTATTAAATCATATTCTTACCTACGAACACGGTAAAAAAGTTGCCGTTATTGTCAACGAATTTGGCGAAGTAGGTATTGATAATCAATTGGTAATTGATGCAGATGAAGAAATATTTGAAATGAATAATGGCTGTATTTGTTGTACAGTTCGTGGTGATTTAATTCGCATCATTGGCAATTTAATGAAACGCCGAGATAAGTTTGATCATTTAGTCATTGAAACCACTGGATTAGCTGATCCTGCACCTGTAATTCAAACGTTTTTTGTAGATGAAGATCTACAAGATCAATTATCATTAGATGCAGTTGTCACAGTTGTTGATGCTAAACATATTTGGCAACATTGGGAAGCGGACGAAGCCCAAGAACAAATTGCTTTTGCTGACGTGATTTTATTGAACAAAACTGATTTGGTAACACCAGAAGTTTTAGATGAATTAGAAACCCGGATTCGGTCAATGAATGCAATGGCAAAAATTCACCGCACCCATAATTCCGAATTAGCAATGTCAGCTTTATTAGGAATTCAAGCATTTAATTTAGATCAGGCTTTAGAAATTGATCCTAATTTTTTAGGAGAAGATGCTCATGTCCATGATGAAAGCGTCTCTTCTGTAGCTATAGTCGCAGCAGGTTCTGTAAATGGTGAAAAAATCAATGCCTGGATGTCAGAATTACTCAGAACACAAGGAACAGATATCTTCAGAATGAAAGGGATTTTAAATATTGAAGATGAGGATACTCGTTTTGTTTTTCAAGGAGTACACATGATATTTGAAGGTAAAGCAGATAGACCTTGGAAAGTAAATGAAACTCGTAAAAATGAACTTGTATTTATTGGTAGAAATTTAGATGAAGCTAAATTAAAAGAAGACTTTTTCGCTTGTATGAGTTAAATAAACTAATTAGATCCCCGACTTCTTGAAGAAGTCGGGGATCTGGAAATCTGTAAATCTGTAAATGAAATATCAAAACTATGAACTTAACAACTAGCAAATCTCCAGAATTTACAAAACATTATTCCACAAAACTTGCAGATTATGTCACCGCTTTGGCTTGGTCTTCTCAAGGAGAAATACTAGCAGCTAGTTCGGCGGCTGGAGAAGTTATTTTATGGGAAAATGGCGAATTAACAACCTTACAAACTGCTACAGATAAAGCAGTAAATTGTCTGGCTTTTTCCCATGATGGCAAATATTTAGCCATTGGTGGACAAGATGGTAAAGTAAAAATTTGGTGTGAAAATCAATTAATTAGCACTTTAGAAAATGCGCCTGTTTGGGTTGATCAATTAGCATGGAGTCCTACTCATAATCAACTAGCTTTTAGTTTAGGGCGTTATGTGCAAATTTGGGATGCAGATACATTAGAAGTTATTGCTACTCTCAATTTTAATGATTCCTCAATTTTGGGAATTGATTGGCGCAAAGATGGCAAATATTTAGCTATTAACGGTTATAAAGGCGTAAAAACTTGGTCTACTCAAGATTGGGATGAAGAACCATTTATGCTTTCCATGTCTACCGTCAGTACAGCAATAGCTTGGTCTGGTGATGGTGAATATTTAGCATCTGGAAATATGGATCGGACTCTCACCGTTTTACAATGGGAAAACCCTGATCCTTGGGTCATGCGCGGCTTTCCAGGAAAAATTCGTCACTTAGCATGGTCAGAACTAAAAGCCCCTACAGGTGCGCCAATTTTGGCTGTTTCCAGTGTTGAAGGTATAGTATTATGGGAGAAGTCCCTAGATGAATCTATAGGTTGGGAAGCGCAAGTATTAACCAATCATGTAGATATTATTCAAGCAATATCTTATGCACCCCAAAGCTTGATTCTCGCTTCCGCTGGTGCTGACGGTTGGTTATGTTTATGGGATGAAAATCAAGAAGTATCACAGATTTTTACCGATACAGAAGCAGGTTTTTCTACCCTATCTTGGCATCCCCAAGGACAATTTTTAGCCGCAGGTGGTGAACAAGGTGAATTAATTATTTGGTCAACTTCTTTGGGGAATTAAAAATTAAAAATACCTTGAAATTTGCTAAGGTGTTAATTAAGGTTTAATATAATTTTCAACAGTAGGTGTAACTCAATTAAATGCACCAAAAGCAGCCTATCAAAAAAGTTAAAAATTATCTCAAAAAGTCCCTAGGGCTTATGGCTTTAAAGCTCGGTTAATGTCTTCATAGAGGAGTCGCCGAGAAGCCCACACTCACCTGTTCGCGCAAGCGTGCCGCAAGGCATAAGGGAGTGTGTGGAGTATGTCACTAAAAGGGGAATTATTTTTTATGAGTCGGTTTTAACCGACTTTTGCTTTTAGACAGGGAATTTATTCCCTGGATATATTTGATGTTTAATTTTGTTACGCTATCTTATGCTATTTATACAAGATTCTTTTATACTAAAAGCATAACTATTGAGTAAATCAGAGTACATTAACCATGCAAGCATCAGAAACTAAGCTGCAAGAGATTATTGAAGGTAATAAACAGTATGTTGTTCCCTTGTTTCAGAGAGCCTACAGTTGGAAAAAATCTCAGTGGGAATCTCTATGGAATGATATTTTAGAACTATATCATAGCGATAATCGTCGTCCTCATTTTATGGGTTCTATTGTCACTATGCCAACTTCTGCTATACCTGAAGGTGTAAGTAAATATTTATTAATTGATGGACAACAACGTTTAACTACTATTTTTATCCTGCTTTGTGCTTTGCGAGATAAAGCTAAAAATATTCATGATGAGTTAGCCGCAGAAATTCATAATACTATTATTGTTAATCCATATAAAAAAGGTTTAGACCATTATAAACTTCAACCTACCCAGGTAGATAGACAGTCTTTTCATAGTTTAATTAATGGTCAAGATTATGTAAATAATTCTGGTATTACTGAATGTTACTTATTTTTTGAAAAGAAGATTAGACAAAGTAATTTAGATTTTTCTGATCTCAAGAAAGTAATTTGTAGTTATTTATCTATTGTGAGCGTTGTTTTAAGTACAGAAGATAATCCTTATTTAGTCTTTGAAAGTCTCAATGCTAAAGGTGAACCTTTAACACAAGCAGATTTAATTCGTAATTATTTTTTCTTGAGAATTAATACCGAAAATCAAGACGATGCTTATAATAAATATTGGCTACCAATGCAACAAACTTTAGATGTTAATTTAACAGAATTTATCAGACATTATTTAACCAGAGATGGCGTAGAAATCAAGAAAGATGAAGTTTATTTTGAGATTAAAGAAAGAATGATCAAAAGAGATGCTATTGATTATTTAAAAGATTTATATGAATTTTCAGAATATTATGCAAAACTTTTAGATCCACTAAAAGAGAATAATTTAAAAATTCGTCGTTGTTTGGAAAGAATCAACCGTTTAGAAGTAGCTACTGTTTATCCTTTTTTACTTAATTGTTATCATGATTATGAAAAAAATAAACTTTCAGAAGCAGATTTTATTGCTGTTTTTCACATTTTAGAAAATTTCATTATTCGCCGATTTATTTGTAACGTCCAAACCAGGGGATTAAATAGGATATTTTCTGTACTGTATTCTCAAGTTAGCAAAGCAAGTAATTTAGCTCATGCTGATTTTGTGGAAAGATTAAAACTAGATTTACAAAATCGAGATTATCCCAAAGATACAGAATTTAAAGATAGATTATTGGATGTTAAACTATATGGTACTGGACGTACTTGTAAAGGTAAATTAATTTTAGAATCTATAGAAGAATCCTTCTATCATAAAGAACAAGTATCTTTTACTAATCTAACTATTGAACATATTATGCCACAAACTATAACTAAATGGTGGCAAGAACATTTAGGAGAAGAAGGCGATATCACTCATGATTTATTACTGCACTCGTTGGGTAATATAACTATTACAGCTTACAATGGTGAATTATATAATTTGGAATTTATCGAGAAAAAAGAAATATTGATCAATAGTCATTTGGAAATCAATAAATACTTTGAAAATCAAGAAACTTGGAAAAGAGAAGATATAGAAAAAAGGAGTTTATATTTAGCAGAAAAAGTTTTACAAATTTGGCCTTACTTTGGTAATGAAAATCTTATGAATTCTGCGAAAACTAAGGTAAGGGGTACAACTCCCAAACAACTAAAAATTTTTGGTAAGGAATATCCTGTCAAAAGTTGGCGGGATGTTTTAGAAAAAACTTTAAATGTGATCGCTGATTTAGATGCCGATAAATTTAAGGATGTTATGGAACAATTTCCCCGGTTCATTAGTAGAGATGAAAAAGATTTTCGGGATACGAGAAAATTAGAAAATGGGGTGTTTGTTAATGTCAACTTATCAGCTAGAGATATTAATGCTTTTTGTATAAAAGCTATCGAAACGGCAGAAATTTCTCTAGAAGATTGGCAAATAGAAACCACAAGTTAATTTATGTTAAGTATCATTTTCCAAAAGCCTTATTTTCCTCTTTTGCTCGTTAAATTAAATTAAGAAGTCGGAGATCTTTAGCCTGAATTGAATCACCCTAGAGAATTTGTGATAAGAATTTCCTGGTTCTTTCTTCCTTGGGATTAGTAAAAAAGGTGTCGGGGGTAGAGGATTCAACTAATAAACCGCTGTCCATTAGCACTACTCTATCAGCAACTTCTCGCGCAAATCCGACTTCATGGGTAACAACTACCATTGTCATTCCGTCATTAGCTAGGTTTCGCATTACGTCTAAAACTTCTCTCACCATTTCTGGATCTAATGCTGATGTCGGTTCATCAAATAACATGATTTTCGGTTGCATTGCTAATGCACGCGCTATGGCTACTCGTTGTTGTTGTCCACCAGATAATTGTCCTGGATATTTTTGTGCTTGTGCTAAAATTCCCACTCTTTCTAATAATTGCATTGCTAATTCTTCGGCTTTAACTTTGGATATTTTGCGGACATATATTGGTGCTAAGGTGATATTTTCTAAAACTGTTAAATGGGGAAATAAATTAAATTGCTGAAATACCATTCCCACTTCTCGACGAATTGTTTCAATATTTCTTAAATCATGACTGAGGGTAATCCCGTCAATGGTAATAGTTCCTTGTTGATATTCTTCTAAGGCGTTAAATGTTCTAATAAAGGTTGATTTTCCTGAACCGGATGGTCCCATTAAAACAACCACTTCTCCCCGTTCTACGGTTAAACTGACACCTTGGAGGGCATGAAATTTACCATACCATTTGTGAACATCTTCAGCAATAATTATCGGTTTTGATTCTGTCATATATTCCTTTTGTGTAGTTGAAGATTTAAATAGATATTTAGGAATGTTGGGTTTCCTTGCGTCAACCCAACCTACGGGTAGTTGGTGATAAAATCATTGTTTTTCATCCTGTTTATCTTTTCATCCTGGATATTATCTCGACTTCGCTCGATAACCACCTGATTCTGACAATTATTCCTTTTGTGTAGTTTAAGATTTTAGGAATGTTGGGTTTCCTTGTGTCAACCAAACCTACGGGTAATTGGTGATAAAATCATTGTTTTTCATCCTGTTTATCCTTTAATCCTGGATATCCTGATTCTGACAATTATTCCTTTTGTGTAGTTGAAAATTTTAGGAATGTTGGGTTTCCTTGCGTCAACCCAACCTACGATGTTAATTGTTTTTCTAGGTTTTTAGCAGCTAAGGACATTGAATAACAAAATACCCAATAAATCAACCCGATAAATAAATATACTTCTGCATATCTTCCTAAAAATTGCGGTTGTGCTAATATAGAGCGTGCCATTCCTGTTAATTCTACTAATCCTACTAATGATAAAAGAGAAGTATCTTTAAATAAACCAATAAATTGACCAACAATTGCGGGAATAACTGCGCGTAAGGCTTGGGGTAATATGACTAATATGAGTAATAAAGGTGTATTTAATCCTAGTGCTTTTCCTGCTTCTATTTGTCCTCTGGGAATTGCTTGTAGTCCTCCGCGCACATTTTCAGCCATGTATGCTGCACTAAATAATATTAGTCCCACAATACCTCTGAGTAAACGATCTAAACGTAAATCTGCTGGTAAGAATAAGGGTAACATAACTTGGGCTAAAAATAGAATCCCAATTAAGGGTAATCCTCTAACAATTTCAATATAAAGAATAGAAAACCACCGCACTACAGGTAAATTGCTGGTTCTTCCTAATGCGAGTAAAACTCCTATAGGAAAGGAAAGGAAAATACTAATTATTGCCATTAATAGGGTAAGTAATAACCCATTCCATAGGTTTGTAGATACAGATTGCAATCCTAAACCACCACCAATTAACCAGATAATTATGAAAAATGATGATAACCAAATTAGTGAAAGCCAAGGTGTGATGATTTTAGTAAAATTTTGACCAATTATCAAACCTGCAAATATTGAACCTACTATTAATAATAACCATAAACGGCTTGTTAATGGTATGGGGAAAATAAACAGTGAAATCCCCATAATCACAACAGCAATCAAAGAATTGCGGTTTTTGATTATTGCTTTTTTGGTAAATGCACTCGCTGTAATTGCGGTTAAAGTTGTAGATATTCCCAAAACAACCCAAATCCGCCAATATAAACTTTGGGGAAATCTTCCTACTAAAAATAAGTGTAAATTAACTTGGATTACTTGCCATTGTGCTTTAGTAATTAACCAAATTGCAAATCCTTGAACTAACCAAAATAGAAATATAAAAGAAACAACAGTTAATAGACT
Organism: Dolichospermum sp. UHCC 0352; assembly: GCF_009711925.1. Lineage (NCBI taxonomy): Bacteria > Bacillati > Cyanobacteriota > Cyanophyceae > Nostocales > Aphanizomenonaceae > Dolichospermum > Dolichospermum sp. UHCC 0352. The sequence continues at coordinate 20,344 of NZ_VIKY01000236.1, forward strand.
ATTGTACCAATTATTAAAGAGATTTTTTCTTAACCAAGTCAGTTTAATCATCATAGAAATGTGAGACCATATAGAATAATTATCACCCGTATTTATCTGCGTTTATCTGCGTTTATCTGCGTTCAACATTATCTTTCCTTAATTTGCACAGAACGATTAAATAAATTCATGGTGAAAGAAATTATCAAACTCAAAGTCAGATAGGTAATCATAATTAACAGCATTACTTCTACAGCTTTCCCAGTTTGGTTAAAAGTGGTAGAAGCAACAAAATAAATATCAGGATAACCGATAGCGATCGCTAAACTGGAATTTTTTGTTAAATTGAGATATTGACTAGTTAATGGGGGAATAATCACCCGCAAAGCTTGGGGAAAAATCACCAATCGCATTGCTAAACCTGGGTTTAACCCCAAGGATTTGGCTGCTTCTAGTTGTCCTGTCGGGACTGATTGAATTCCCCCGCGCACAATTTCCGCAATAAACGCACCTGTGTAAAAAGTTAACCCCAATAATAAACTAGAAAATTCTGGAGACAAAGTAAACCAAGGAAGTTCAATTCCGTTTTGGCTAAAGTTAACAAAACCCAAAAAGGAAACTTTATTTTCGGCTTTGGGAAAACTCAAGAAAACTGCAAAATACCAAAATAGCAATTGCAATAATAATGGAGTATTCCGAAAAACTTCTACATAAACCAGACTAATTTTCCTCACTAACCAATTATCTGATAATCGCGTAATTCCCGCAGTAATTCCCACAATTGTGGTGAGACAAATTCCCATTATTGCTATTCTTAAAGAATTAACTAATCCTACTAATAAAGCATAATTATAGGCATCCGTTGGTTGATAATTAATGAGAGTTTCACCAATATCAAAAGATGCTTGTTGCTTGAGAAAATTAAATCCAAATTGAATTCCTAATTGCTGTAAATTTCGTCTGACATTCCCCCACAAGATAATAACTATAACTACTGCTAAAAATACAAAAATTAGCTGAATAGCTTTTTGCCAAAAGCGATGATCACGCCAGAAAGGAGGTTTGGAATTGGTCATTGGTCAGTTGTTAGTTGTTAGTAGGGGCGAAGCATTTGGAAGATAAATTGTCGGTCATTGCCAAAAATAGTTCTCCAAATGCTTCGCCCGTACAGTTGTCCGTTGTTAGTAGGGGCGAAGCATTTGGAAGATAAACTATCGGTCATTGCCAAAAATAGTTCTCCAAATGCTTCGCCCGTACAGTTGTCAGTTGTTAGTAGGGGCGAAGCATTTGGACTGTCTCTTATACACATC
>NZ_VIKY01000236.1:21731-29656 GCF_009711925.1 Dolichospermum sp. UHCC 0352
GAATAGGGCAGGTGGCAAGCACAAACACAAGAATACACAAGCACAAACACAAGAATACACAAGCACAAACAAGGAGTCAAGCTATGTACACCAATCAATATTATTTCAAACCCCAAATATATTATGCACTTAATTTCAATTCGCAACCTCCGCGAAGAAGCAGCAAAGTACCCTGATATCAAAAAACAAATTGAGAGTTGGTATGCAACTGTTAAAAAAGCAGAATGGCAAAATTTAGAAGATGTCCGCAAGAATTACCGAGATGCTGAAGCTGTTGGTAATTTCACTGTTTTTAATATTAAAGGTAATGATTATCGTTTAATTGTCGGGATTAATTATGAAACAAAAAAGGTTCACTACAAATACTTGTTGACTCACGCCGAATACAATAAAGATAAATGGAAAAATGACTATTACTTTTGACGATAAAACTTATAGTCAATTATTAGCTGAAATAGCTCCTCAAGTAATTGAAACTGAAGCAGAGTATGAACGGCTTTTAAAGGTTGCAGAATTTCTAACTTTTAAAAAGAATCTTACTCCAGAGGAGCGAGTTTTAGATAAATTGCTAGTCAAACTAATTGAAGATTATGAGGAAGAAAATTATCCAATGGATGAATCTACACCTCATGATATATTGCTACATATCATGGAATCTAGCGGAATTCGTCAAGCTGACTTAGTACGTATTCTTGGTTCTAGTAGCGGTGTAGTTTCAGAGGTTGTCAACGGTAAACGTTCAATTAGTAAAGCACAAGCAAAAGCCTTGGGAGAATATTTTAAGGTTTCTCCTAGTTTATTTATTTAGAGTGCGGTTTTACCAGATCCCCGACTTCTTGAAGAAGTCGGGGATCTATTTATTCGTCTCCAAACAGTTTCTAATAAATCAGGATTATCCATATTAACATATTCAAGATCAGGAGATTGTCTAAACCAAGTTCGTTGACGTTTGGCGAATTGTCTGGTATGTAAAAAAATTAATTCTTTAGCTTCTTCTAAAGAAAGTTCACCAGTTAAATATTGCTTGATTTCTTGATATCCTAATGTATTTAATAAAGATAAATCAGTACCATATTTTTGACAAAGATATTCAACTTCACCAACTAAACCATCAGCTATCATTTGCTCAGTCCGGTTGCGAATTCTCACATCTAAATGTTCGGCATCAGAATCTAAACAAATTTGTAAAATTGGATAATTCGGAGGATTTTCTCCTTGCTGCTCAGAAATGGGAATACCAGTTGTATAGTAAACCTCCAAAGCTCTTAAAGTTCGCACCAAATCGTGAGCATGAATTTTTTGAGCAGCGATCGCATCAACTTGTCGCAATATCTGGTAAAGTTGAATTTGCCCAAGAGATTCTAATTGCGATCGCAATTCTGGCTGTGGTGCAACTCGGGGAATCTTCATTCCTTGCACAATGGAACGAATATATAAACCAGTCCCTCCAACTAACAACAGTGTTTCAACTCCCAAACTAGCAATTAAAGCTTGTGCTTGTTCCTGATAATCTGCTAATGTCATTATTTCAGTTGGTTCACAGATATCTATCAAATAATGGGGAACTGATTTTTGTTCAATCACATTTGGTTTAGCTGTACCAATATCAAACTCACGATACACTTGACGAGAATCCGCACTAAGAATTACAGTATTTAATCTCCTCGCTAAACTCAAAGCCAAACCAGATTTACCCGTCGCTGTTGCCCCACAAATTACAATTAATTTAGTCATTAGTCAGTTGTCAGTTGTTCGTTGTCAGTTGTTAGTAGGGGCGAAGCATTTGGAAGATAAATTATCGGTCATTGCCAAAAATAGTTCTCCAAATGCTTCGCCCGTACAGTTGTCAGTTGTTCGTTGTCAGTGGGGAAAAGAACGAAAAATAGGGAATTTTCTTGCCAATTATCACTAGTACATCACGGCGTAAATAAAGCAACCATATTCAATCGCCAAAAAGCCTACTGTATATTAGTTTTGACTTTTGACTTTTGACTTTTGACTTCCGCCCTGCGGTACTAGGGTGATAACCCCTATATAAACTTCTCATTAAATTGCGCTACAGACGGCAGGAAGGCTTTTGTGATATACTATTGGGGTGATTTAACTTTTTTCGCCTTTTGGCGATATTAACCCCAAGCATCAGGAGAATTTTCATGACGAGCAGTTACAGTGCCGATCAGATTCAAGTTCTGGAAGGTCTGGAAGCCGTCCGCAAACGACCAGGGATGTACATTGGTACTACAGGTCCGCGAGGACTCCACCATTTAGTTTACGAGGTAGTGGACAACTCTGTTGATGAAGCTTTAGCTGGTCACTGTACCCATGTTGAAGTGGATATCAATGCTGATGGTTCTGTGACAGTAACAGATGATGGTCGGGGTATTCCCGTAGACATCCACCCAAAAACCGGGAAATCAGCTTTAGAAACAGTGTTAACTGTTCTCCACGCTGGTGGTAAGTTTGGTGGTGGTGGCTACAAAGTTTCCGGTGGTTTACACGGGGTGGGTATTTCCGTTGTTAACGCCCTGTCTGAGTTTGTAGAAGTTACGGTTTGGCGTGATCACAAGGTACATAACCAGCGATATGAACGCAGTTTCGCCGTTACGGAATTGGTCGCAACGCCTTATGAAGAAGATAGAACGGGTACTTCTATTACCTTCAAGCCAGATACACAAATTTTTACCACCAGCATAGAATTTGATTACATTACTTTATCAGGTCGTTTGCGCGAGTTGGCGTATTTGAATGCAGGTGTCAGAATTATTTTTACGGATCATCGTTTAGAAATCCTGAAAAGCGACACACCGAGAATAGAAACTTACGAATATAAAGGCGGTATTAAGGAATATATCGCCTACATGAATCGTGAAAAGCAACCACTTCATGAAGAAATTATCTATGTGCAAGGGGAACGTAACAACGTCCAGGTAGAAGTTTCTTTGCAGTGGTGTACGGATGCTTACACAGATAATGTCCTCGGCTTTGCTAATAATATTCGGACTATTGATGGTGGTACGCACTTAGAAGGTTTAAAGGCAGTTTTAACTCGGACATTAAATGCCACCGCTCGCAAACGCAATAAAATTAAAGAAGGTGAATCTAACCTCAGTGGTGAACACGTTCGTGAAGGTTTAACGGCTGTAATTTCTGTTAAAGTCCCTGATCCTGAATTTGAAGGACAAACTAAAACTAAACTGGGAAATACTGAAGTTCGCGGGATTGTTGATTCTTTCGTGGGTGAAGTTCTCACTGAATATCTAGACTTTCATCCCGCGATCGCTGATGCTATTTTAGATAAAGCTATCCAAGCGTTTAAAGCTGCTGAAGCTGCCCGTCATGCGCGGGAATTAGTCCGTCGGAAATCAGTATTAGAATCTTCTCCTCTACCTGGTAAATTAGCAGATTGTAGCTCTCGTGACCCTGCCGAGTCTGAAATATACATCGTGGAAGGCGATTCTGCTGGTGGCTGTTTTCATGGTGATACATTAGTAGCATTAGTTGATGGGCGATCGCTCAGTTTTAAAGAAATCGTCGCCGAACAAGCAATCGGCAAAGAGCATTTTTGCTACACCATTCGTAATGATGGCACTATTGGGGTAGAACGGATTATTAACCCCCGCATGACTAAAGCCAATGCTGAAGTCATTAAGGTAACATTAGATAATGGCGAAACAATTGTTTGCACACCGGATCATCGCTTCATGTTACGCGATGGCAGCTACAAGCAAGCTGCATTTTTAACCCCTGATGATTCCCTCATGCCCCTATATCAGCAAATATCTGATATAAACAATCCAGGGATTACCATTAATGGTTATGAAATGGTTTGGAATCCCCGTTCTGATTCTTGGTTGTTCACCCATACCTTAGCGGATTGGTATAACCGTTATTTAGGTGTTTATCAGCTAACAGACGGAGAACATTGCCATCATATTGATTTCAACAAACGCAATAACAATCCTACCAATTTACAGCGGTTATCGGTTGAGTCCCACTTAGCTTTGCATCGCGCTCATATTGAAAAAACATTACATCGTCAAGATGTAATTGAAAAGAGCCGGAAAACTCGTCAAGGTAAAGAATTTCGTGCCAAGATGAGTCAAAGAATGCAGCAGCCGGAAACGCAGCAAATTTTGTCAGCACAAGCTAAGGAACAATGGCAAGATGAAGCTTATCAAAGCTATATGCTGGGCAAATGGAGAGAGTTTTATGACAATAACGAAACTTATCGTCAGGAAAACCATGAACGCCTCAATCAAGCACAGCAAGACTATTGGAGTGATGAAGCCAACCGTTTAGCCCAATCCCAAAGAGTTAGCACCTATTTTGCGAATAATCCCCAAGCCCGTGAAACTCAATCAGTTTTGGCTAAGGAACAATGGGAAAATGAAGCTTTATTGACATGGCGGCGAGAAAAAACACAGCAACAATGGACACCTGAATTTCGCGCCCAACGTCATGCTACTTTGCAGCAAACCTACTATCGCAAAACTATTACTGTCCTCAAGCAGATTGAAGTTGAGCAAGGTAAGCTTGATTTAGAAGCTTATAATACTTACCGTCAACAGACAAAAGACAAGTCTTTATTACGGTTTGATAGTTTTTGTCAACGTTACTTTGATGGTAATCCAGCATTAGCTTATGAAGCTGTTGCTAATTACAATCACCGCATTGTCAGTATTGAACGTTTAGCAGAACAGGTAGACGTTTACGATATCGAAGTTCCGCAAACACATAACTTCGCTTTGTCCAGTGGTGTATTTGTTCACAATAGCGCCAAGCAGGGACGCGATCGCCGCACCCAAGCAATTCTGCCCTTGCGTGGTAAAATCCTCAACATCGAAAAAACCGACGACTCTAAAATCTATAAAAATAACGAAATTCAATCGTTAATTACTGCACTCGGTTTAGGTGTAAAAGGTGAAGAATTTAATGCTGGACAATTACGATATCATCACATAGTCTTGATGACCGATGCTGACGTAGATGGAGCGCACATCCGCACGTTGTTGTTGACTTTCTTCTATCGTTATCAACGGGCATTGATTGAACAAGGTTTCATCTATATTGCTTGTCCTCCACTGTACAAAGTAGAACGAGGAAAAAATTATCAGTATTGTTACAGCGAACGGGAATTGCAACAGCATCTAGGTACTCTTCCCAGCAATGCTAACTATACCATTCAACGTTTTAAAGGTTTGGGAGAAATGATGCCAGAACAACTGTGGACAACCACCATGAATCCAGAAACCCGTACCCTCAAACGAGTGGAAATTGAAGACGCAGCCGAAGCTGATCGGATTTTTACCATCTTAATGGGCGATCGCGTCGCACCAAGACGGGAATTCATTGAAACTTATGGTTCTAAACTGAATATGACAGATTTAGATATCTAAGGTAATGGGTAATGGGGAATTGGTAATTAAGTTTCTACCTCCCCCGTTCCCTGTTCCCTGTTCCCATAACTTTTTCACTAAAAATCACAAATTTTCTCCACAAATAGGGAAAGCATTTGCTATGCTTAGAAAGCGCAACTAGATATTATCTACAAAGCAAAGATTGGTAAGCATACACAAAACTTTTCATAACCAGATGACAGCCGCTTTCTTAAAATCAGAAGTATTCAGAATCACAATTGGCATACGCAAAATTACTTAAATAGATCATTAGGTAACTTTAGCAACAATATTATTTATCACCTGATTAAAATATCGTTGTATACAATAGGAACAGTTTGTCAAGTTGCACAGGGTAGAAATCTCAACTCTGCGCTAATGTGTGAATAAGGCTAAATTGAGAGAAATCTCAATTCATCTTTTACCCAGCTAAAAATATGCCATAACTTTAACTCCTTAGTTCAGGTTCTTGGTATAGCATATACAAGGGTTAGTTCCTGGAAACAAAAACCAATCACTAGCGCCAAAGTGAATATGTCCAATTAGTTCAACCAGAACTAATTTCTGTAAACAATTACCCGTCCTCGGGTGAAGTTACAACAGAACATAAATACTATTTGTGCGGTTGGGAACAATTTGTGTAAGTTTTATAAAAGTGTGCCTACCTTTTAATTTAATGAGAATGCCACTGTCAAACCAAAAAGTTTTCAACAAGATTTAATGGTATCACCACCATTTTTAATGTCTTTTTGATAAAGGTGGCTTAATCTTAGTAAATGAGTTCATAAATAATGCACAAAAAGAGGGCAATTTTTGTGAAACAGGCTACAATTGGAACAGTATTTACAGTTAAATTTGCCAAATGTCATATACTTGTATCTCCATCAGGAAACTTTTTGAAAAAAAATGGATCTAGGCTATAGATTTGCTCAATCAAAAGTGACATGGGGAATTACCAAGAATGACAATTTAAAAAGCGAGCAATTCACTAAAAAGTGATATTTGCCACTTTTACTAAACCATCCTGCATAAAACAGGAAAAAAATCACCGAAAATATTTTGAGGGTAATCAGCCAAACCCTAATTTTCGGTTTTAGAGATTACTTAATGCCAAAAGTAATCAAAATGTCTTGAGTAACTGATTCTGCAAGGAGCATGAGGAACGCGGCATGAACCAGGCTAACAACGTACTCGATAATATTTATCAGCCTGACCTAGAAATGATAAATCCGCCTGAGATCGAATTACAAGCACTCTTAATAGAAGAACAAGAGGACTTATTGCTGACTGATGACGGCGAAATTGATGATTTTTTAGAGCCTCAGTCTGATGAGGACGACGCAAAGTCTGGAAAAGCCGCTAAATCGCGTCGTCGGACACCAATTGCCAAGAAAAAGCACTACACCGAAGATTCCATTCGTTTGTATTTGCAAGAAATTGGGCGGATTCGTTTGTTACGCGCAGACGAAGAAATTGAATTAGCGCGGAAAATTGCTGAATTACTGGAACTAGAACGAGCGAGGGAAAGGCTTTGTGAACGCCTAGAACGCGATCCTAGAGACAGTGAATGGGCAGCAGAAGTATCCTTACCATTACCGACCTTTCGTTATCGGCTGCACGTTGGCCGCAGAGCGAAGGACAAAATGGTACAATCTAACCTGCGGCTTGTAGTTTCCATTGCCAAAAAATACATGAATCGGGGCTTGTCCTTCCAAGACTTGATTCAAGAGGGTAGTTTGGGTTTGATTCGTGCCGCTGAAAAGTTTGATCACGAAAAAGGCTATAAGTTTTCTACCTACGCTACATGGTGGATACGTCAAGCAATTACAAGAGCGATCGCTGATCAGTCCCGCACTATCCGTTTACCGGTTCATCTCTACGAAACCATTTCTCGGATTAAGAAAACTACCAAACTCCTCTCCCAAGAAATGGGACGCAAACCCACAGAAGAAGAAATTGCAACTCGTATGGAAATGACCATCGAGAAACTGCGGTTTATTGCCAAATCTGCCCAGTTACCAATTTCCTTAGAAACACCTATCGGTAAAGAAGAAGATTCCCGTTTAGGTGATTTTATCGAATCTGATGGCGAAACACCAGAAGATCAAGTTTCTAAGAACCTGCTGCGGGAAGACCTAGAAAAAGTCCTAGATAGTCTCAGTCCCCGTGAAAGAGACGTTCTCCGACTTCGCTATGGTTTAGATGATGGTCGCATGAAAACTCTGGAAGAAATCGGCCAGATTTTCAATGTTACCCGCGAACGCATTCGCCAAATCGAAGCTAAAGCACTCCGTAAACTACGCCATCCTAATCGGAATAGTGTACTGAAAGAGTATATTCGTTAATTGTTAGGGGTGGGTATGAACCTGCCCCCAGCATTAACTACATCTTGCCTTGCTGCATAACTTCTTGCAGATGATGACGAATTTCGTGTGCTTGTTCAATTTCTGATTGCCGTAATTTTTGGAACAGTTCTACACAGGGTTGAGAATTAGCTTCCGACACGAGCGGTTTTAACCGCTGTGGATA
>NZ_VIKY01000023.1:0-8464 GCF_009711925.1 Dolichospermum sp. UHCC 0352
CAAGCAGGAAGGGAGAGAAGAAGGTAGAGAAGAAGGTAGGCAGAATGGTGAGATGATTTTATTAATACGTCAGTTATCAAAAAGATTTGGAAAATTGAAAGATATTTACATCGAAAATATCAACAGTTTGAATATAGAACAACTGGAAAAGTTAGGAGAAGCATTATTAGATTTTACAGATATTAATGATTTGGAAACATGGTTAAAATCTGAGATAGACAAGTAGGTTTATTTAATTGTCAGAATCAGGATATCCAGGATTTGAGGATTTTCAGGATGTTATTTTTGGTGGGGAGTTGGTGATTTTTATTTGTCAGAATCAGGATATCCAGGATTTGAGAAATTCAGATACCCGAAAACTTTTAACAATCTTCTCATTTATCACATTAATTATCGCAGAAGCCAGGGATATTTAGGGCTTGCTGAAAAATTGGGAAAAGGCAAGAAAAAAGATGACTAAGTAATTAGGCAAAAGTAAATATAAGTTTTTGTTGTTTAAATTTTTGCAAAATATAACTTTTGCTAATCAAATTAGAGAAAAAAGACGTTATTTGCAAAAATTGCCATAAAAATCCCCGAAAAAACCTTGATAGCAAGGTAGAAAGATTCATAACTAAAAAAGTAATAGCAATACTAGTACAGCACGGCGTAAATAAACCAACCATTCTTAATCGTCAAAAAGCTTGCTCAATATTACTTTTGACTTTTGACTTTTGACTTTTGACTTTTGACTTCCGCCTTGCGGTACTAGTCAGAGAGGTATGAGGAAGTTTAGCCATAACTCTACCCAAGCTAAATCTCCGTTTACCTTGCCCAAATTTGCCCTCAATACAGTTACGAATTCCTTCATCATCAGCGGCTTGTTTCTTTGTTTCTGAACTGACATTTTTGGGCGGTCTTCCTAATGGTAGACCACTAATTCTAATTCCTCTTTCTTGACAATTGCTGCATATTCTGATTCAAATTCAGACAAAGGTATCATTTTTGTCATGATTACCCACGGATTATCTAATGCCAATTTCTCCTCGAAAGGTAGTTGAAACTTTCCTGGTGCTGTTTCTTGTTCTTGCGCTTTTCTATACATTCTATTACGCTTTTGTGCAAGGGTTTTTACCCATTTTAACTCTTTTTCTTGCACCTTTTCATTTTCTATCCCCCCTCAAGTCATTGATTTGTCACGGTTCTATGTTTATTCAGCAAGCCCTAGTTAGGGTTTGCTGAATAAGTCTCTCAAATCCACATTTACTGAAGTCAACTCTTGGTTTAAGAGATAAAATCTACCTATAATACTAACAGAATTATAAAATCCATTTTTAGATTTTTTCAGCATTATTTTGGCATTTCTTTGATTATTTATCCCTTTAAGGATGAGAACACCAGCAAAATTAAAACTACCTGATGCAGTTAATTTACTGCTATTTACACTAGCAGTAATATTAGCAAAAGTATAACCTAAAAACTTGAGATTCCCGGAAATACTAGCAGAATTATTGATATTACCATGAGTTCCCTTGCCTAGATTAACTGTAGCACCGTTGAAAGCTAAAATGCCAAAGTTGAAATTACTTGTGGCTTGAAATCCACTCTCATTCAGACTAATTCCTAGTAATGTGAATTGTTTACCCAGGAGAGTAATATCACCTAAACCAAAAATCTTTTTATTCATTAAATCTACTTTAAACTTAGGAACATTTAGCTTGAGAACATTGGCTAAATTAAGAGCTACATCATTAATTAAAACGTCTTGAAGGTTAAATGATAACGTACCCTTACCTAAAGATTGATTAAAACCAATAATATTTGTTTTTCCGGTTGCGCTTTGATTCTTTAAATTAACTGTGAGATTAGGAATAGTCAAAGTTAAGAAACTTGCTAAATTCAGTTGAACGTTCTTCAGGTTAACACTATTGTGATTAACATCAAAGGTAATCCCTACCAGAGTATTACCCAAAATTGAAACCTTTCCTGAACCACTACCAGAACCAGATTTTATATCTATAGTTAGGTCATCAACATCAATACTCAATAAATTAGCTAAACTCAAGTCAAAGTTTTTAAAGGTAGCATTGCTAGAAGTAATTTTAAATTCAACATTTGCAATTTGATTATTAAACAACTCTACATAGCCATCTCCTTGAAAATACTGCTCGCTAGGTGTTACGTTTAAAGCTAAATCTAAGCTATCGTCATCTGTTCCCTTAATTTTGATAAATCCTAAATCTATTTCTAAAACTTTTAACGAACCACTAATATTATTTAAACTTTTGTCACCTTCAAGGAATAAGATTGCTTCATGACCCCAAGCATTGACTTTGCCATTAATTTCTAAACCTTCTGATATTGGTTGGCCTGCAATCATCGTCGGGAAGGGAACATACTTAATTAATGGGTTAATTTTTCCGTCTCTATCCCTATCAATTGATTCGATAGTCAAATTTACCAGACTTTCTAATAAACCTAGGGCTTTGTTAACTAAATCAATTGAGCAACCTACTTGTTTGGTAATAAAGGAACTGACTAGACCGCGCCACAAATCTATTAAACTAACGGCTTGATTAGGAGTTAAAACTAAAGCTAATCGCTCAGGATCATTAGTATCTATGAGGAATGCTACCTCAATATCTATTTTTTCCCATCTCAAATCACCAATGAAGCCAAAATTATCAAAGTAAGGAGGTAAATATGTTCCACCTCCTTGAAACCTGATATTGCGAAGTTCAGTTCCTACCAAACCATAGGGATTATGCCAGGATTTTTCACTTTGTTGACAGAAAGATGCTGTTAAAGATTCAGGTTCGAGAGAGAGAGAACCAGAGAGAAATAGTTTAGGTTCTTTTTCCTGGGTAGGGTCGTAACCTTGAAGAATTAAATTTCCAGTTAATCCAAAGTTTGGCTCTAAATCAGGATCAATTTTTAATTCCATGAGCAAGTTACTAAAATTAGCTTTAAATTGTTGGCGGGAAAATAGTTGCATATCACTTGCAATATTACCTGTTAAGCTAACTTGTCCTGTGGGATTGAAACTAATCATAGATTCCAAGTATGTAATCCCTAAATTTTTATGTAGAAAATTACTAAAGTTTTTAGGGAACTTTCTTAAATCAATATCTCCGATAAAGTTTAGTCCTCTGTTTAAATTAATATCACCTGATTTTGAATGTGCAAAAGCATGGGCAATGTTAGTGATAATTAACTCTGAATTGGCTAATTTTAGATTGTTGATAATAGGAATTTTATTTGTGAGTTTACTGAAACTAAAATCACTAGTTAATTGATATCTTAATGTGGTTTTTCGTCCAAAAATCAATTCAATTTTTCTGTTATTTAGGAATCCTCGACACCTAATTTCAATTTTATGATGATTTTTATAAAGTTTACATTTTGATGCGGATATTTTAATTTCAGGTTGGCTAAATATTTCAACAATAATTCTATCTAGGGCTACATTCATGTATGGGATTTTACTATGAATGTTAAAAATTTCGTCTAAATTTAATTGCAAATCATGATCTAAATCTAAATCTAAATAAACTTCTGAATTTGACGAGACTAAATCTATATTATCCAAAGATTCCAGTTTTAATTTGAGAGCCTTAGGTAAGGTAATTCCTGCTAGGTCAATGTTAGGAGACATAAGTAAATTGACGTAAATGTTTTGAAGTTTTGAAAGGGTAGACGGTGATCAACTTCTGCTGCTGACACAGCGATGGGAGGAGGTAAGCCGGATTTCTCACAAAGAAAAGAAAAAAAGGGGTCAAAAACTGCGAAAACGTATATGTAACAAGCATTTCAGTAATTATAAAATATGACCCCAGTCAGAACAGATTGTATACCAAAACAGTTCACTTGCAAACAAGAAAAACTCCCTCCAGTAGTAGTGAATTTCCAGGGTGGTAAAGTAACATCAGATGCAGGTCTAAGTTTAATTTATTAAAAAATGATAATTTCATACAAATTTTTTACTTAAATTAAGAGAATTTTATCTTATTTTTTCAAAATGAGAATTGCTGCATTTTAACTCTTTTTCTTGCACCTTTTTCACTTTCTATCCCCATCAAGTCATTTATTTGTCCCGGTTTTATGTTTATTCAGCAAGCCCTACGTATGTAGCAGATGCCCTGACTTCTCTTTTTAAACCTACCCCTTTAGGAGTCTGCTTCTGTATGCTTTTAATTAAAGCCAGTAAGCGTTCATAACCAATTAAATGATTATCCAGATTGATTGCCGTATCTGGGTTTGAACTTTCCCCCATTTTTCCCCCAAGTTAATTTTGAGGTGAGGGAAATCTGAGGGAAAAACTAGATCAGTTATGTTACTAGCTGCTTACAACTGCTAACAGTCAAACCACTTTTATCATGCAATTTCCGTTGTTGCCAGTTTTTTAGCTGCAACACTAGCGCAAAATTCAAAAGTCTGATATTATGAGTTAATGAACGGGTGAGTAGCTCAACGGTAGAGCAGTTGACTCTTAATCAATTGGTTGCGGGTTCGATTCCCTCCTCACCCATTAGAAGCAATGATAATAGTTTAAACCTGCCTGGTAATGATAGCGTAGCTTGGCATAAGCCATATTCCCAGTCTCATGACAAAAGCCGACTCAAGCCGGCTCAAAAATTGTTATTGTGTTTTGTCTATAAAATCAAATTAAGCCTCAACCGATACCATGCGTTTTTTAGCAAGATGGTTTCTGCGGAGTTTAGCAGCGCCAAAACAAACAGCTAATGATGCTGGTAGCGCAATAGGACTAGACTCAAAGGGAACAGGTGTCGCAGCAGTGAATTGTGTTGTAGTGTTGGTGTAATCGGCATAAGAGAAAGTACTCATATCAGTTAAATCGTTATAATAACTGTCATTCCCAGATGTTCCCAAAAATAAGAAGGTGTCAGCAGAATTGATAAACGAAGCATCAGCAAAAGTTATATTACCACTGGTAACGTTAAAAGCATTACCGTTACCAGTGGAAGAAAAATTATAACCAGAACCGACTCCTTTACCACCGGGACTAGATATAACCGTTGCTGTAATCCCTGTTCCAGAGTTATTACCTTCCACTAAACCGCTTAATGTTCCCTTAACTAACCCGTTAGTACCTCCAGGCCGTGTATCCTGAAACTGAAAATTGAAACTAATAGCATGAGCCGGGGCTGCACTTAGGAAAACAGAAGCCGCAAATCCGCTTACAGCAAGGGTTTTAGCGATTATGGGGGGGTAGAGATATTGATCTTGACCATGACTATCAAAAAAATATTTACACAACTTGGTACACAGTATCATTCTACGTGCTTAGTGTCAACTACTTTGAAGATTTATTATCTAGAGAAAAATACTGAAAAACACAGATTCTCGACTTCTTGAAGAAGTCGAGAATCTTCAAATTAAAAATTCAATTCTTTAGTTTATATAAAATCACATTTAAGTTATCAAATTCCCTTTCTAAGATAGAAGCAGGAACATGACCCCATAGCAGCGAACAACATGACACAAATATCAGAATCTTTAGATTTGTCCACAGATAAAGCTTTAGATCGTGATTGTACAACATTATCCCGTCACGTCCTCCAGCAATTACAAAGCTTTGGACCAAATGCCCAGGATTTAAGTGCGCTGATGAATCGTATCGCTTTAGCGGGTAAATTAGTTGCCCGTCGGTTGAGTCGCGCTGGTTTAATGGAAGGGGTGCTGGGATTTACTGGAGAAGTCAACGTCCAGGGAGAATCCGTCAAAAAGATGGATGTTTACGCCAATGAAGTATTTATTTCCGTGTTCAAGCAAAGCGGCTTAGTCTGTCGTCTCGCTTCCGAAGAAATGGAAAAACCCTACTACATCCCCGAAAACTGCCCCATTGGTCGTTATACTCTCCTTTATGACCCCATTGACGGCTCATCTAACACAGATAACAATCTCAGTTTAGGTTCTATCTTTGCCATTCGTCAGCAAGAAGGAGAAGATGCTGATGGTGAAGCCAAGGATCTACTTACAAATGGACGCAAGCAATTAGCAGCCGGATATATTCTCTATGGACCAAGCACTATGCTAGTTTATAGCATAGGTACAGGTGTACATTCATTCATTCTTGATCCTAGTTTGGGTGAGTTTATTCTCTGTCAAGAAAATATCAAAATGCCAGATCATGCCGCCACCTATAGCGTTAATGATGGTAACTTCTGGCAATGGGATGAATCTTTTAGAGAATATATCCGTTATGTTCATCGCACAGAAGGCTATAGTTCCCGTTACAGTGGGGCAATGGTGAGCGATATTCACAGAATATTATTACAGGGTGGGGTATTTCTCTATCCCGGCACACTACAAAAACCAGAAGGTAAATTACGTTTGCTGTATGAAACTGCTCCCCTAGCATTTTTAATTGAACAAGCTGGAGGTATAGCGACTACAGGAACAATGGATATTTTAGATGTAGTTCCCAGCAAATTGCACCAGCGGACACCATTAATTATTGGTAGTAAAGAAAATGTAGCCAAGGTCATGTCTTTTATCAAAACAGGTAATTAGATAAAACTCTAATTAATTAAAAAATCAAACCTCATGTTCCACATAGAACAAATAACAGAAAAACAGTCGGTTAAAACCGACTTTAGCTATAAGACAGGGAATAAATTCCCTGGATTCTGGATTCTAAATTCTGGATTCTAAATTCTGATTCTGTACTCTATGTACTTGCAATAACCTGTCTGTGTCCTTTCCGTGTGATTCATGAACTCTTTCAAAGGTCAAGTCAAGCTATTCTCACCTATAGAGGAGATTGCGGAATTTAAGAAAAGATCAGGAAGTAGAGATCTTTTTCTTCTTGCCCTTCACCTCTGGCAAAATCTAAAATCTAAAATCTAAAATCCTATGGTCAGTCTGCTAGAAAATCCATTGCGCGTCGGTCTACAGCAGCAAGGGATGCCCGAACCACAAATTATCGTCATCTTTGGTGCTTCTGGAGATCTAACCTGGCGTAAATTAGTACCAGCACTGTACAAATTGCGGAGAGAAAGACGTATTCCCGCAGAAACCACCATTGTGGGCGTAGCGCGTCGGGAATGGAGTCACGAATACTTCCGCGAGCAAATGCAAAAAGGCATGGCAGAAGCTCACGCTAATGTGGAATTAGGTGAACTTTGGCAAGACTTTTCCCAAGGTTTATTTTACTGTCCTGGGAATATAGATGACCCCGCAGGATACCAAAAACTGAAAACCCTATTAGCTGAACTAGACGAGAAACGAGGAACAAGAGGAAACCGGATGTTTTACCTCTCTGTTGCCCCTAATTTCTTCCCTGAAGCTATTAAGCAACTAGGGTTAGCAGGAATGCTAGAAGACCCCGAAAAACAGCGGTTAGTCATTGAAAAACCCTTTGGTCGTGATTTAGCTTCCGCTCAAAATCTCAACCAAGTAGTACAAAAGGTTTGTAAAGAAAACCAAGTTTATCGTCTTGACCACTACTTAGGGAAAGAAACGGTGCAAAACTTGCTGGTTTTCCGCTTTGCTAATGCCATTTTTGAACCTTTGTGGAATCGGCAATTTGTAGATCATGTACAAATTACTGTCGCCGAAACCGTGGGAGTAGAAGACCGGGCGGGTTATTATGAAAGTGCGGGCGCGTTGCGAGATATGCTGCAAAATCACCTCATGCAGCTTTACTGTTTAACGGCCATGGAAGCACCTAACTCTATGGATGCTGACAGTATCCGCACGGAAAAAGTTAAAGTATTACAAGCGACTCGTTTAGCTGATGTTAATAATTTGTCAAAATCAGCAATTCGTGGACAATACAGCGCGGGTTGGATGAAAGGTCAACAGGTGGCAGGGTATCGAACTGAACCAGGTGTTAATCCTGAATCTACTACCCCTACTTACGTAGCCATGAAGTTCATGGTAGATAACTGGCGTTGGCAAGGTGTTCCTTTTTACCTACGAACTGGTAAGCGGATGCCGAAAAAAGTCAGTGAAATTGCGATTCATTTCCGCGAAGTTCCTTCGAGAATGTTCCCCTCTGCGGCTCAACAAACAAACGCCAACGTTTTGGCCATGCGAATACAACCCAATGAAGGTATTTCCCTCCGGTTTGATGTGAAAATGCCCGGTGGTGATTTCCGTACCCGTGCCGTAGATATGGATTTTAGCTACGGCTCTCTAGGTATTTCTGCTACTTCCGATGCCTACGATCGTCTCTTCCTTGATTGTATGATGGGCGACCAAACTTTGTTTACACGGGCGGACGAAGTAGAAGCGGCTTGGCAAGTAGTTACACCTGCCTTGTCTGTATGGGATTTACCAGCCAATCCTGCGAATATTCCTCAGTATGAAGCCGGTACTTGGGAACCAGAAGAAGCAGAATTACTAATCAACCAAGACGGTCGCCGCTGGCGCAGACTTTAATTAGTCCTTGGTCATTGGTCAGTAGCAAAACAACGAACAACTGACAACGAACAACTGTACGGGCGAAGCATTTGGAGAA
>NZ_VIKY01000237.1:0-3474 GCF_009711925.1 Dolichospermum sp. UHCC 0352
GAGTCAGGAGTCAGGAGGAAGAATTAGAAGGAGAGAAGAATAGTCTCAAATTTCAGAAAGTGATAGGTTTTTAATGGTTTCAATCCTTATTCCTTGCACCTAATTCACTTTTTTAACCGGGAAACTCTTAATCTATCTAGGTTTTCGGTTTATTCAGCCAGCCCTATTTAACTCGAACATTTTGCTTGATATCGTCCCAAAGCCATTAAAGGAAAATACTGCTGATAAAGGTGATACTTCAAATAAAAATGGCAAGGAAAGCCCGTTCCGGTAAAGTATTCTTCATCCCAAGTACCATCTAATTTTTGTGTTTCTAACAGGTAATTAATCCCCTTTTCAATACTATCAATAGCTAATTTATCCGTAGCTTCACCTGCTGCTATTAACCCAATTAAAGCCCATGCTGTTTGGGATGCTGTACTGTCACCTTTTCCTTTTAAATTAGGATCATTGTAACTAAAACAAGTTTCTCCCCAACCACCATCAGAATTTTGTACTTTCACTAACCAAGCTGCACCTTGATTTATATCTCTAGCATATTTCAAAGGATTAATTAAAGCCAAAGCTGATAAAACGCCGCTAGTTCCATAAATGTAATTTACACCCCAACGTCCAAACCAACAACCTTCTATTTCTTGTTCCTTCAAAAGATAATCTAAAGACTTTTCTAAATTATCTGGTTGAATTGATAAATTACAAGCCCCCAACATTTCCAATACTCTAGCAGTGACATCAGCCGTATTTGGATCAATCATCGCTTTCAAATCACCATAGGGGACAGAATTGAGCCATTCTTGATCATTATCAAGATCAAAAGCCGCCCAACCACCTGGTTTACATTGCATCGTCGCAATCCAATTTAAAGCCCTATCAATAGCTTGTTTTTTTAGTTCCTCATTTGGCAATTTTGCTTGATGTAAAGCCATGACAACCACAGCCGAATCATCCACATCTGGGTAAAAACGATTTTCAAATTCAAACGCCCAAGCACCAGGTTTTCCCTGCTTGTTTTTGACATTCCAATCACCATAATCGAGAATTTGTTTCTCTATTAACCATGCTCCAGCTTTAACAATAGCCGGATCATTTGGCGGAAAACCTGAATCAATCAAAGCCCGAATCGCCCAAGCTGTATCCCATACAGGAGAAACACAAGGTTGGACACAGTAACTATTTTCTGTTTCAATGGCGAAATTATCAACTGCTTTTAAACCCCGTTCGATAACCGGATCATTAGCATCATAATCTAAACACTTTAAAGCTAACAGAGAATTTAACATGGCGGGAATAATTCCCCCCCAATCACCTGTAACTTCTTGACGTTCTAGAATCCATTTTTCTGCGGCTTTAATTCCTTCATTTCTAAAAGGAACAAAATTAATACTTTCTACTAATTTAAAGCCATCATCAAGGATATTAAAAATATCTGACCAATCACCATTTTTTGGTAATTCCCAGCAGACATTATTTACACCTTCAGCATATAATTCATCTAAATTAATTGGCTGATCAATGTTAAAAATTGGTTTTCGATCAAAGACAATTAATAATGGCACAGTGCTAGAACGCGCCCAACTCGAAAGTTCATAAATATTGAAGAAAAAATTATCGGGTAGTAACATTACCCAAGGTGGCAAAGAAGGCAGTCCGCGCCAATTATAACAGCCAATTAAAGCTAGATGTAACTTTGTAAAAATCCGAGTTTTGCTAATACCACCTTTAGCTAAAATTAGAGATTTCGCTTTCAGCAATGCGGTATCTGTAGCGGGTACACCTAACAATCTTAAAGCCATATAGGCTTCTACAGTTGTGTTTAAATCTCCACCATCACCATAAAACAATTCCCAACCTCCATGTTCTCGTTGTTGAGAACGGAGATAATTTTCAACTTTATGTAAAGGTCTGGTTTTCTCAGTTCCCCAAATCTTATGTAATAAAACAGCTTCCGAAGTGATGGTAACATTAGACTCTAACTCAGCCCACCAATAACCATCGGGATTTTGAATAGAAAGTAGATGTTTTTGACTTGCGGCTATCGCATCAACAACTTGCTTGACTTTTATTCTATCTTGTGTTTGCATCAAATACCTACCTCAGCACCAAACAATATTTAAATAACATAACCGAATTACGAGAAAATTCTTCCGCAAAATCAGCAAACATTGTATTCTATCCAAGTCAGTAAAAGAATTAAATTTGTCTTTTAAATTTTAAATTGGAGTACAGCAACAGTTATGGCAACAATTATATTCAGTTTGACCCTTCTATCCTTAGTCATTTGGATATTTTTACTCTTATTTTGGGGGCAGTTTTGGCGAGTTAATCACCAATTAGAAGCAAATCAAGATAAAGATATTGATAACAACACCTTACCGACCGTGTGCGTAATAATTCCTGCCCGTAATGAAGCCGATGTCATTCCTGTTAGCTTGCGATCGCTCCTCCTTCAAGACTATCCTGGTAATTTCACCATCTTTTTAGTAGACGATCAAAGTAGCGATGGTACAGCCCACATTGCCGAAGGAGTAGCCTACGCCCTCGACAAAACCCCACAACTACAAATTGTTACCAGCACCTCATTACCCCCAGGTTGGACAGGCAAATTGTGGGCAATGGAACAAGGTTTACAAACAGCCAGTACCTTGACACCAGACTATTTTTTACTTACTGATGCCGATATAGAACATGATCCCAGCAACTTGCACCGCCTAGTTGCCAAAGCCGAGGCACAGAAATTAGATCTCGTATCCATCATGGTACGCTTACGCTGTCAAAGTTTTTGGGAACAACTATTAATACCAGCTTTCGTCTTTTTCTTCCAAAAACTTTATCCATTTTCCTGGGTAAATAATCCCAAAAAAGCTACTGCTGCCGCTGCTGGAGGTTGTATTCTCATTCACTCAGAAGCCCTAAATAGAATTGGTGGGTTGCAAATAATTCGTCAAGCCTTAATTGATGACTGTTCCCTAGCCAAAGCCGTTAAATCAACTCACGGAAAAATCTGGCTAGGATTAAGCACCCTAACCTATAGCTTACGTCCTTACGACTCCCTGAAAACAATTTGGGATATGGTCGCCAGAAGTGCTTACACACAACTAAATTATTCCCCTTTCCTGCTAATAGGCAGCCTGTTGGGAATGACTTTAGTTTATTTATTACCACCGATAGCAATTATTTTCGGTCTGGTATTGGGGAATTGGATAATTACCCTGATTTCTTTCATCGGATATCTACTGATGACTTTTGCTTATTTCCCAATTATTCGTTTTTATAAATGTTCTCCAGTTTTTGCTTTTAGCTTACCCATCATTGCTTTTTTATATACTTCTATGACAACAGATTCAGCATTACAACATTGGCAAGGACGTGGAGGTGCATGGAAAGGTAGAGTATATGCCCGTTGACAAGATAAGAGAAGCAAGAAAAGCAGAGAAAGAAATTTCCTTCTTCTTCCTTCTTCCTTCTTCCTTCTTC
>NZ_VIKY01000238.1:0-422 GCF_009711925.1 Dolichospermum sp. UHCC 0352
GATGAATACAATACGCGCGAGTGAGGAATTGCCCAACGGGCGAAATTGAACGTAGTTCAATCAAGATCGTTGGTCAATGACGAATGAACATTTTCCGCTTTGAGAGAATCTATCCAATCTTCGACTAAGGACGTAATAGTTTTATCTTTGACTGCGGCGTAAGTTTGCAATACTCGCATCCTTCTTTCGCTGATTCTCAGACTTAATCTTTTATTTTTCATAAAGAGGTGGCAAATGGCTATCCTTTATGTTATGCTATAAACAGGTCGAAAGGAAACAAAAAACATGAGAACATCTTATCAATACCGTTTGCAACCAACGAAAGAACAAGCCGAAAAGATTGATAAAACATTAGATATGCTACGGTATCAGTACAATTATCAACTGGCTCAACGCTTCCATTGGTACGAACAAAACCGTTC
>NZ_VIKY01000239.1:0-5535 GCF_009711925.1 Dolichospermum sp. UHCC 0352
TTCTCCAAATGCTTCGCCCGTACAGTTGTCCGTTGTCAGTTGTCAGTTGTCATGTAAAATTGTATAACCGACTAATGACTAAGTTAAAAGAATATGTCAATTTGCGATCGCCCGGTGGTTTTGATCCAGTTTTGAGCTTCAATATAGTTATTGGGAGCCATGCGAATTGCTCTAATCCAATAATCTGCCGCTTGATCAAACAATGCCTCTCCACCGTCATGATCTCCGGTTTCCTTAGCCCTTTCACCTTGAAAATGATAAATCACCGCAATATTATTCAAGGCTTGGGGTAATTGTGGATTTAACTCAATGGCCTGATGATAATACTCTAAAGCCTTATTATGATCACCGTTACTGGCATAAATTAAGCCCGTATTATAGAGAATATAACTCCGATCATTGGAGTCTTCTTCCATTTCTAAGGCTTCTTTATAGTAGTCTAGAGCTTCAGCGTATTCGCCTTCTGCCTGTGCGGACATCCCATCTCGGTAATAAACAAAGGCTTCTTTAGCTTTTCTGTTGGTTGGCAATATCTTGAGGATGATATCTGCCATCACGGTAAAGGATTTGTCAACAAAGTTATCGTTTTTCTGTGTTCTTGGCATATTTGTCTCTATGGTTTCTTCATGGCAGCATACCGCTAATTTAACTAATTTTTGGGGGTTTGAGTTATTGCAAATTAATATGAAGCTGCATGAAGTAAGATTTCCTGAATTATTTACCGCAGATAAACGCAGATAAACGCAGATGAATTAATGGATTTTATGATTCGTTTTAAATCATTCGACTACATAATATTAATCGGATCTACATCAATTGTTAAACTGACAGAAGCAGGAGAAAGCGCTCGCACTTCTGGCCAATCTGGTAAATTTGGTAAAGCGTCAGGATCAAACTTGAGTAATATTTGCCAACGATAACGGTTAGCTACTCGTAAAATACTAGCTGGTGCAGGTCCCAATATCTCAAATCCTTCTTTATTGTTCAAAAATGTAGCAATGATTTGGGCTGTGTTTTGGACTTGAATGGGATCTAAACTACTTAATCGTAATAAAATTAATCTCCCATAGGGAGGATAATTCAGAGTTTGTCTTTGTGCTAACTCTGCATCAGCAAAAGATTGATAATCATGTTTTTGCACTGCTTCAATAATCGGATGTTCTGGAGTATAGGTTTGGACAATTACCCTCCCTGGATCATCCCCTCTTCCTGCCCTTCCCGCAACTTGGGTCAAAGTTTGAAATGTGCGTTCATTGGCGCGATAATCAGATAAGTGCAATAATCCATCCGCAGCGACTACACCCACAAGGGTAACTTGGGGTAAATCTAACCCTTTTGTCAGCATTTGTGTCCCTACTAATAAATGGGCTTCACCATTAGCAAACTGGGTAAGAAGTTTCCGGTGTGAACCTTTAGTGGTGGTGGTATCACTATCAAAGCGAATTATTTTCAAATTGGGAAATTGCTTAGTTAATTCCTGCGCTACCCGTTGAGTACCGCTGCCAAAAAACTTTAAATAAGGGGAACTACATTCGGGACAATGGGGAGGATGTAAACGCCCATAATTACAATAATGACAGCGCAATAATTCCGGCGCTCCCTCTTCCACATGATGATAAGCCAGGGATACATCACAATGGGGACATTCCAACACATAACCACAACTGCGACAAGAAACAAAGGTACTATGTCCGCGCCGATGAATAAATAATATTCCCTGTTGTTGTCTTTCTGCTAATTGTTGCAGCGCATTTTGCAGCTTTCTACTAAAAATAGACCGATTTCCCTCTTTTAACTCTTGACGCATATCCACGATTTCCACAGGTGGTAATGGGCGCGAGTTAATGCGTTCTGGTAATGATAAATATAGTTGATTTCCACTTACCCAACTTTCTAAAGAGGGAGTCGCAGAACCTAAAATTAGGGGACAATGTGCTAATTCGGCTCGCCATTGAGCGATGGTGCGGGCGTGGTAAGTGGGAATAGGAGAATCTTGTTTAAAGCTGCTATCGTGTTCTTCGTCCAGGATAATTAAGCCTAGATTGGGTAAAGGAGCGAAAATGGCGCTGCGAGTCCCGATGATGATTTGCGGCTCTCCTGTGAGCATTTGTCGCCAGGTGTCGTAACGTTCACCGTCAGAAAGGGCGCTGTGATAAACGTGGACTTTGTGACCAAATCGGGCGCGAAATCTATCTGTAAGTTGAGGTGTGAGGCCGATTTCGGGAACTAAAACAAGGGCCGATTTTCCTTGTTCAAGTAATGGTGCTATGGCTTGTAAGTATACTTCTGTTTTTCCTGAACCTGTCACCCCATGTAGCAATACTTGAGCAAATCCGGTTAAGGAATTAATCGTTTCTAAGGCGTTATTTTGGGCTGGTGTTAAGGATTTTGCCCAATCTGCGGCTACTGTGGGGCCTTGTTCTCTGCGTAATATTTCCCTGTCCTCAATGACTATATAGCCTTTATCTGCTAAGGCTTTTAGGGTGGAAGTGCTGGTACTGCAAAGTTGTAATAATTCACTTTGCCATATTTCTCCCCCTCGTCGTCGCAAAACTTCCACAATTTCTTTTTGACGGGCTGTTAAATCGTCATGATTATTATCTAGAAGTGTGACAGCTTTTTGTAATTTAGGTTTGGTAAGTTGTGGCGGTTCTAAATAATTTTCGGCTAAACCTAAGCGGATTAATTCCCGAATTCCGCGATATGCGGCTTTAACTTTTTGTTGGATGTAGTGATAACTATAGTCTGCTGTTGGGGTTTTTTCTAAAAGTGTAATTACTTGCTGGGCTATAGGACTAATATAAATAGCAAGATTTTTTTTACCCAGAGAAGTCAAGCGTAAACGACGTTGTGATCTTCCTAATAAGCCTGGTGGTAAAGCGACGCGAATTACTAAAATTAGAGGTGTATAGTAATAGGCTGCAACACGGTTGAGTAATGTCCAATAACCAGCAGGGAAAAACCCTTCACTAACTACATCTTCTACTTCTCGAATTTTTTCTAAGGGAATATCTAGATTCGGTTGAGTTAATAAGCGAATAGCGATCGCCCCTACCTGTGTCGCACCAAAGGGAACGCTTAAAATATCTCCTGGTTTGATTGCTAACTGTGCTGGGATTTTATAGGTAAATAAATCTGAACATCCTGGACAGTCTACAAGCACTTCCACCCATTCAGGTAATTTTGCTGGAGATTGATATGATCCTCCTGGTTCAGCTACAGCGATAACAGATGATTTTGCACCAATACTATACATAAATTTTCGATTTATAAACAAATATTGTATTCACAGACTTCGTTAATTCTATCCTTTGGTTTTACTTTGTGTAAATAGTATTTTACAATACTTCAATTACCCATAATCCTTGATAATCTCTAATTTATGTAATCTACTAGACAAATTAGCTTCTACAATTTAGGCAATAAATAATTGAAGATTGAAAGTTTAAATTTGAGCAAGTAGCTTACACAGTCTTGATCAGATTTTTTAATGCTTTGTTGACTTACCGACTGGGATACTCAAGCTGCAAAACCTATCTTGAGAAATATGCCGAAGTAATGAGTAATCATGAGTAAGTAGGTAATTAAGTGATTAAACTTCCAGATTTTTATGTGATTTGTAACATCTTGATCAACTAGTAAATTATGTTATTAATCAATCATGAGATTGAGCTACGAAATAAGGCATAGAGTTTTTCAACCTATTGATAGATATTAAATATTTTTTGAATATGAGATGCTTTTAAACGATAAATATTATCCGGATTAGAAGTTACCATTTTTGTAATTTGGATCATTTAGTAAATTTTCGGAGAGATAAATAACTCTAGTACCAAAATGGCGATTTATTCAATTACTCTGATGATTTCAGCCGGACAAACCTGAAAACTTTGCAAAAAATACACGAAAATTTAATATATATCATTTTTCGGTGATTTATCACCTTTACACGGAAGCTATGTACAGACTACAGGCAACAAGCAACTGATTTTTCCCCAGATCATTTAAGATAGATAGATAGGCTTCTTTCTCTATGTTTTTGATATTTGTTAAAGTTAGTCTTAGGGGGTTTGACCTATTTAGTAATCAAGAAAAGCATAGAGAATATGTCTATTGGGTTTCTGAAAAAAATAGTTTTTTGTGAGTGCTAAAGTCGTTAATGATTATAGGTCGTATCTAGCCATAACTCAAAATAATGGACAAATACTGATTTCCATTCCAGACGAGGAATGATTAAAAAGAGAAGATTTTGCTAGAGAAGAAGGGTGTATTTGTCCTCAAGGGAAAACTACCAAGCCTGAAAGAGGCTGTTGTCATGAAATTATGTACCAAACAAAGCAACCATCTCTAACGGAAACTATGAATCTTGCTGAATTGGGAACAATGGAAATACTAGAGAATATTACTGATCATGAAGAACCATCAATTGAGAGTTTAGATCAAGTAGTATATGAAGATGCTACAATTGTCGAAAACTTGGCATCAGAAGAGCGCAATGGCGATGACATGGCCGCAGCCCGTCCTTCGGGATATAATAAAACCGAAAATGATGATGCTGTTGGCGCATTTTTTAAGGAAATGGCGCGTTATCCCCTACTCAAACCTGATGAAGAAGTAGAATTAGCGCGACGGGTGAGATTTTTAGAAGAAGTCAAAGAATTGCAAGCAGCTTTGGAATTACAACTAGGAGCGCAGCCTAGTAAGGTGCAGGTGGCTTCGCAATTAGAGATAACAGAAAAACAACTGGAAAGCCGCTTGTATCAAGGTAGAGTGGCCAAGCGAAAAATGATTCGCTCCAATCTCCGGTTAGTCGTATCTATTGCTAAACGATATTTAAATCGTGGTGTCCCTTTTCTCGATTTAATTCAAGAAGGAGCAATGGGTTTAAACCGCGCTTCTGAAAAATTTGATCCTGATAAAGGATATAAGTTTTCTACTTATGCTTATTGGTGGATTAGACAAGCAATTACCAGAGCGATCGCTAATGATGCCCGAACTATTCGCTTACCAATCCATATTGTTGAGAAACTTAATAAACTAAAAAAAGCCCAACGGGAACTCAAACAAAAACTCGCTCGGAATCCCACAGAGGCCGAAATGGCCGAAGCTTTGGAAATTACAGTTCACCAACTGCGTCAACTTCAACAACTGCGTCGTCAAGCCCTGTCCCTTAACCACCGTGTCGGTAAAGAAGAAGACACAGAATTAATGGATTTGCTAGAAGATGAAGACAACCAGTCTCCCGAAGCCAAAATGAACGAAAACATGATGCGTCAGGAGATTTGGGAAGTTCTCGGAGACGTACTTACCCCCAGGGAAAAAGATGTCATTTCCCTCCGCTATGGACTCACTAGCAGTGAACCCTGCACCCTAGAAGAGGTGGGGAATATGTTTAACCTTTCCCGCGAACGAGTCCGTCAAATCCAAAGTAAAGCCATGCGAAAGCTACGTCGTCCCCATATAGCCAAGCGTTTAAAAGGTTGGTTGGTATGAGTCATTAGTCAGTTGTTAGTAGGGGCGAAGCATTTGGAAGAT
>NZ_VIKY01000240.1:0-7572 GCF_009711925.1 Dolichospermum sp. UHCC 0352
CGCTGTCCAGATGTGTCTAGACTTTGGTAATTTTGGGTAAGTTTTATAGAACGGATATCTCTCTAGATAATCTGCTAATATCAAACAGCTACCCTAACATCCAATCACGCTTCTGCAAAAAATCACCACTGGATAGGGAAAATTGTTATGAACAGCAAAAACCCCATGTTCTCAAATCTGGCTTTAAAAAGTGCCATTTTCTTGTCACCCTTACTGCTATCAACGGCTTTTATCAGTGGGTATTCTGTGCCATCTGCTACTGCTCAGGTACTATCAAATCAGGAACGGGAAGAATTAGCGCGACTGCGACAAGAAACCAGAACTCAAAAACAAGTTCAATCTGATTTTGAACGGGCTTTTACTCGCACGAATACTTTGCTTAATATCTGGTTGACTATTTTAAGTTTATTTCCTGTGGCCTTAATTGCCATGTTATGGTTTTTTCGTCGAGCAGTAATCAGAGAAATTGTCGAACGAGCAATGCAGCAAATTCAAGGAATTGAAAATTTGCAAACTCAATTAACTACGGTTCAAGCAGAAGCCAAAAAACTGATTCAAGCATCTAAAAATACTACTCAAGAATTAGCACAAGAAGTTAATACACTTAAACAAAAGATTCATGGTGAGGAAGAAAATTTATCTATTCTTTTATCTGATTTACCCAAATCAAAACAAGAGTTTTTAACAGCTTTGGAAATTGAAGTTAAATCTGCTCAAGAGAATATTAGTAATTTAGAGTTTAGATTAAATACTCAACTAGAACAATTAACCTTATCTGCTCAACAGCAAAAAATTACAATTGACAATATCAAAAAGTTAGAATTTGAGTTATTTTCTCAATTTACCCAACTCAAGTCAGAAGTAGAAAATCAAAAAGATATCGCTGTTAGTGATATTGAACAATCTCGCGCTGATTTGATATCTCAATTTCAAGAGTTAGAGTCGGAAACTCAACAACAGAAATTTCATACTGTTGAGAATTTAGGGAAATTACAATCAGAATTTAATAATGAATTATCTCAATTTCAATTAGATGTTAAAAATCAAAAAGATATAGTTATAGGTAATATCGAAAACCTGAATAATATATTTAAGTCAGACATTACTGAATTAAAAACTGATACCCAAGTTAAAAAATATCAATTACTTGAGGATTTTGGTAAATTACAAAGCGAATTTTCTCAGCAACTTACAGAATTACAAAATAATGCTCAACAACGACAACAGCAAATTATTGAGAATTTAGAAAAGTCCGGTGGAGAATTTACATCTCAGTTTTCCGGTTTACAAAATGATGTGCAAGAACAGCAAGTTACTATTCTGGAAAATTTGCAGAAGTTAGAAATTGAATTTTCTCAGCAACTTACAGAATTACAAAATAATGCTCAACAACGACAACAGCAAATTATTGAGAATTTAGAAAAGTCCGGTGGAGAATTTACATCTCAGTTTTCCGGTTTACAAAATGACGTGCAAAAACAGCAAGTTACTATTCTCGAAAATCTGCAAAAGTTGGAAATTGATGCTCAACAATGTAAAGATATAATTCTCAAAGAGTTAGCGGAAATTACACCTACTCCAACACCAGAAAAAGCACCAGAACCATTACAACCAGAAGTTTCTATTGATGATTATATCAAACAAGCAGAAATGCTATTTTTAGAAAAACGCCATGAAGATGCTTTAGCTGTTTACGAACAACTCATTAAAATTCAACCTGAAAATCCAGAAAATTGGCTGAAACGGGGGATAATTCTCAATCGTCTAAAACGCTATAAAGATGCTATAGCTTCCTATAATCAAGCCATTAAAATCAATCCTGAATATCATCAAGCTTGGTGTGATATTGGTGTGGCTTGTGGAAATTTAGGAAAACATCAAGAGGCTTTTAACTGTTTTGATAAAGCTACTAAAATTAAACCTGATGATGGAGTTGCTTGGGTAAATCGTGGTTTATCTTTGCTAGAATTAGAACGTTACGAAGATGCAGTTACTTCTTTTGATAAAGCTCTAGAATTTCAACCCAATTCTCCTAAAGTCTGGGATAAACGGGGTTACACTTTAGTAATGTTGGGAGAAGATGATCAAGCAATTATCAGTTTTGATAAAGCATTAGAAATTAAATCTGATTATCCTAGCGCATATTATCATAAAGCTGCCTGTTATGCACTCCAAAGAAAGGTGGAATTAGCTTTGGAAAATCTGCAAAAAGCTATGGAATTTAATCCCAGTTATCGAGAAGATGCTGCAACTGATATTGATTTTGATGACATTAAAAATGAGCCAGATTTTCAAACATTAATTCAGGGTTGATGTTAGAAAACCTACTGTGTTGGGTAACATACGTCAACCCAACCTTGTATCTTAGAGGTAGATGACATTGAGAACCAAATTTATATAGTACGAAATTACTATATTCGTGTTTGGCTGTCAACTACCACAGGAAATCCGTTGAAATCTACCCTGCGGTACTAGCTTTTCTGGCGCAAAAAATCAACAATTGTTCTTTCTTGACTAATTAATCTAGAAGATTTAAGATATACTTTCTTTTAAAGCATAATGCAGTTAGTTAAGACGCATATTTTTGTGACTTTTAATTGAGTTTTCACTCCTTTTTTACCTATGACAATTAAACTCACTATTCCCGGAATGGCTTGTTCTGCTTGTGCTAGTAATATAACCAAGGCAGTTAAAGCTGTTGATGCTAATGCTATTGTGGAAGCTGATCCTCAAACCAAGTTTGTCAATGTAGATACTCAAGCTTCAGAAACTGCTATTAAAGAAGCTTTGACTGCTGCTGGTTATCCTCCTGCTTAAAATCAAATCCCCGATTTCTTTGAGAAGTCGGGGATTTTGTTATTTCGGCTGAATATGATGGGAAATTTGGAAATTATTTGTCCTTCTGTTTTCATTTTGAAAAGTTATTTTAGATGCAATTAATCAATCAGATTTATAGATTGTTTTCAAGAATCTAGCCTTTTTATATAAGTTGTAAATTGACTATTTTTCGATATTGGATAGTATTTGTGCGAATTGCGTCACAATATGTTAGAATTATAGCAAAATATGACAACTATTCAAAGTTAATTTGACATAATTTTGTCTTTTGTCAAGTTGAAGCCTAAAATCTACATTTTTTTGGAGTTTTCGAGTTTATGACAACCTCACAGGAGAGGATTATCCCGACGGATTTGCGAGGTGAAATGTCGCGGTCTTATCTAGAATACGCCATGAGCGTCATTGTAGGTCGGGCGCTGCCAGATGCTAGGGATGGTCTCAAACCTGTGCATCGTCGCATCCTCTATGCCATGCACGAACTGGGTTTACTACATGATCGCCCCTTTAGAAAATGCGCCCGTGTGGTCGGGGAAGTTTTGGGTAAATATCACCCTCACGGTGATACAGCAGTGTATGATGCTTTGGTGCGGATGGCGCAGGATTTCTCCATGCGATCGCCTCTCATCAGTGGACATGGTAACTTTGGTTCAGTGGACAATGATCCGCCGGCGGCAATGCGGTACACAGAATGTCGTCTGCACGCCCTAACCAGTGTAGCCCTCCTCCAGGATATTGAAGCCGAAACCGTAGACTTTGCCGATAACTTCGATGGTTCTCAACAAGAACCCACAGTTTTACCCTCCCGCATTCCTCAACTTCTCCTCAATGGTTCTTCGGGGATTGCTGTGGGAATGGCCACAAATATTCCTCCGCACAACTTGGGAGAATTGATTGATGGATTAGTGGCACTAATTCACAATCCCGAAATCACTGACATTCAGTTAATGCAGTATATTCACGGTCCCGACTTCCCGACTGGGGCGCAGATATTGGGAGTCAGTGGCATTAAAGAAGCTTATACCACTGGACGCGGTTCAATTACCATGCGGGGTGTGGCTAATATTGAAACCCTTACCCAACGCAACCGTCCAGAACGGGAAGCAATCATCATTACCGAATTGCCTTACCAAACCAATAAAGCGGCATTAATTGAAAAAATTGCCGAATTGGTGAATGATAAACGCATTGATGGTATTTCCGATATCCGGGACGAGAGCGATCGCGATGGCATGAGAATCGTTATAGAATTAAAACGAGATGCCTATCCCCGTGTCGTTTTAAACAACCTTTATAAACAAACCCCTTTACAGTCTAACTTTGGGGCAAATATGTTGGCACTAGTCAACAGTGAACCCCAAACCCTGAACCTCAAACGTTTCCTCAGCGTCTTCCTAGATTTCCGTATTCTCTCCATTGAACGCCGGACTCGCTACGAACTCAGGAAAGCCCAGGAACGAGATCACCTATTACAAGGTTTATTAATTGCCCTATCACGATTAGATGCAATTATTGTTTTAATTCGTCATGCACCAGACGCACCCACAGCCAAAGGTGAGTTAATTACAACTTACGGACTTTCGGAAGTGCAAGCAGACGCAATTTTGCAAATGCAACTACGGCGATTAACAGCACTAGAAGCCGATAAAATTCGCCTCGAACACGACGATTTACAAGTTAAAATTACCGACTTATTGGATATTTTAGCTAGACGGGAACGGGTGTTAGAAATCATTGAAACCGAAATCAGTCAAATCAAAACTAGTTTTGCCACACCCCGGAGAACAGTAATTACTCATGGGGAAGGAGACATAGATGATATTGACTTAATTGCTAATGAAAAAGCAATTATTCTGGTGACAGAACAAGGTTACATCAAACGGATGCCCGTCAACACCTTTGAATCTCAAAGCCGTGCCACCAGAGGTAAAGCCGGGGCAAAAGTCAAAGATGATGATACCATTGAACATTTCTTGACCTGCTGCGACCATGATAGTATCTTATTCTTTAGCGATCGCGGAGTCGTGTATTGCCTGAGAGCATATCAAATTCCCGTCAGTTCGCGCACCAGTCGGGGGACACCGATTGTACAAATGTTGCCCATTCCCAAAGAAGAAAAAATTACCTCCATTGTCCCCGTAGACGAATTTAGCAGCGAAGAATATCTCGTCATGCTCACCAAAGGCGGTAACATCAAAAAAACCGTCCTGGAAGCATTTAGCCACATTCGCGCCAACGGATTAATTGCCATATCCTTAGAAGAAGGCGACCAACTGCGCTGGGTGAGAAGAGCTAGGGTAGAAGACAGCATCATTATCGGTTCGCGTCAAGGTATGGCCATTCACTTCCGCTGTACTCATGATCAACTGCGTCCCTTGGGTAGAGCCACTCGTGGTGTAAAATCCATGAAACTCAAGAACAAAGACGAACTCATAGGCATGGACATCCTGCCTGCGGCTATTCTTGATACCTTAGCTACTGTGATAGAAGGGGAAAGCGAAGAAAGCGAAGAAACCGCAGAAATTGAAGAAATTGTAGAAACCGCAGAAATTGCCGAAATCGAAAATAGCGAGGAAATTGTAGAAGTCAGCAACGCCAGCAGTACCGGACCTTGGGTATTAGTCATTACCATGGGCGGTTATGGCAAACGCGTTCCCGTTTCCCAATTTCGACTGCAAAACCGTGCTGGTCAAGGTTTAATGGCCACCAAATTCAAAAACCGCAAAACAAAAGACAAATTAGCCACCTTGCGAATTGTCAACAGCGACGAAGAAATCATGATGGCCACAAATCGCGGTATCATTATTCGTCAAGCGGTCAATGCCATTTCTATCCAATCAAGATCAGCCACCGGAGTCAGAGTGCAACGTCTAGACGAAGATGATGCCATTACCGGAGTTGCAATTGTTCCCCCCGACACAGGAGACAATGGCGAACTAGAAGAAGCAGAATAGACAATTAATAAGATCCCCGACTTCTCTAAGAAGTCGGGGATCTGAATTGAATTACTTTATGTACTTTAGGACACAAGGAGATGATCAAACTCGGACAGCAACAGATTTCTAAATCCATTAAATATTATACCTTATCTTTTATCAGTGGCATATTCATGGGAACGACCGTTGCCCCTATTGGTGCATGGTTTCTAGCCTGGATTGCCCTTGTTCCCTTGTGGCTATTAGTTATTAAATATACATCCAAAACAGATCCCCCTGCCCCGCGCCCTGGGTTCCTGAGCGAAGTCGAAGGGCTGCCCCTTGCCCTAATTTGGGGTATCGGTTATCACGGAGTTGCCTTGTCATGGATTACAGGGATTCATCCAATGGATTGGTTAGGTGTCCCCTGGTTGCCTAGTTTAATTATTACCCTCCTTTGTTGGGCATTTATTAGCCTTTGGGGGGGGATATTAGTCTCTGTTTGGGCAGCTTTAATGGTGCGTCTAGATAGGGGAAATCCTTGGTTGCGTGTTCTATTTGGTACGGCCATTTGGTGTGGCTTAGAAAGCCTCTGGAGTGCAAGTCCTCTATGGTGGAGTTCTCTGGCTTACACTCAATCACCGCAAAATCTCGTAATTCTCCATTTAGGACAGCTTTCTGGACCCAATACTGTGACTGCGGTGATTGTGGCTTTTAATGGGTTAATTGCGGAATATCTCACGCAGAGACGCAAAGGCGCAAAGGAAGAAAGAAATACTATTTATTTGGCTTTTTCTCTGTTTATTATTGCTCATTTAATTGGCTTTTTTCTTTACGGTCAACCGTTGACGGAAAGCTCGAATACGGCTTTGAAAATCGGTGTTATTCAAGGTAATATTCCTAATAAAATTAAGGTTCTTCCTGAAGGTTTGCGCCGGGCGATTACAGGTTACACTGAAGGATATTTAAGTTTAACTAATCAAGGTGTGCAAGCTGTTCTTACCCCGGAGGCTTCTATACCTATTTTTTCTCGTGATTTACTTCAAACTCCTTTATTCGCAGCTATTCGGGAAAAGGGTGTAATAGCTTGGATAGGTGCATTTGGTGAACGAGGAAGTAGTTATACAAATAGTTTATTTACGGTTCTTGGTAATGGGGCAATTACTAGCCGTTATGATAAATCTAAACTTGTGCCATTAGGAGAATATATTCCTTTTGAAAATATTTTAGGGGGAATTATTCAACGTCTATCACCGCTAGAAGCACACCAAGTTCCGGGTAAAGCCAAACAAATTTTTGATACTCCTTTCGGAAAAGCAATTATTGGTATTTGTTATGAATCTGCTTTTGCGGAAAACTTCCGATATCAAGCTTCTATGGGGGGAAAATTTATGCTCAGTTCTTCCAATGATGCCCATTATACGGCAGCAATGGCAAATCAACATCATGCCCAGGATATCATGCGGGCAATTGAAACTGATAGATGGGCTGTGAGGGCAACAAATACAGGTTATTCGGCATTTATTAATCCTCATGGGCAAACTCTCTGGAAATCGGCTTATAACACCTATCAAACTCATGCAGAAACTATTTATCCTCGTCAAACTCAGACTTTATATGTGCAGTGGGGTGATTGGTTGACCCCTTTATTGTTGCTTCTAAGTGCTTTAATTTGGCTTTTTTGATTTCCTCTCTACTGTATTTTCTCGTCCCAATAGAAAGTGGTCTGAAAATAGAAGTATTTGCTTGCGGATTAAGACTATCGTTTAGAGGTTGTTTGAAAAGTATTATATTAAACCAGTAATCTCCAAAAACCTAACCC
>NZ_VIKY01000241.1:0-2299 GCF_009711925.1 Dolichospermum sp. UHCC 0352
AACTGCGTCTTTGCTTAACTATTTGTTGGTTAAATTCTGTTATTTCTTGCATAGTTCACCTACCAATAAATTAATAGTTAGAGCCAACATGATCATCAGCAGAATCATAGAAATGAAGATTGCTGATATCCCATATATAAAATAGAAAAACCCTTTGGAGTTGTCTAATTTTTCAGCGAGATGAACAAAGATATATAAAGTTTTAAAGCCAAGTTTCTCCAAAATAGTCATTACCTACCTCCAAATAATCTATACAAATTCTCACCAATTCCCGACTGTTTTAACCATTGCAATAAGTCATTAATGCTATGGACATAATCAATGAAACCGACTACTAAATAATTAATAAATATCGCAGTCATTAGACTAGAAATAAACAAATTTAAACAACCTTTATTATTAGTCCTAAACCTCATTATCTTTGTCTCCTATACTTGGGCTTGAAAACTTTTTAACCATTCCTAAAAGCACTAAACCAGATAAGGCAATCAATAGACTCATGCCCATTTCTGGCAACTGAAAACTTAACCCCTCACTGCTTCTAATTTCTTGATAAGTTTGTGAGATCGCTTGTTTAGTTTGGATAATTTCTGAAGTGATTTTACTTGTACCTTGCCACGTCACACCAATGCCAATTCCTAACTTTACAACTCCGACAAGTGGCTTTTGTCCTAGTGAAAATTCCCATGAATCAGAACTAATTGAAAAGTTAAAACTATCGCCAAAATCAATTAGTCCGGGCAAACAGGAAACACAAAAACTAGCTAACTGGATAATGCTTAATGTCACCTGTAATTGGAAAAGCAACCAAGATAGAGAACAGCTTGAAAACTGACACGCGATAAACAATAAACCTGCATCTATACGTTTTCTGCGTTCAATATCCTGATAGAGTTTATTTTCAACGTGGGTTAAGTAACGGACTGTTTCGCCCGGTAAAGGTGAATCTTCATTATTTAGAACGTCATCTAAATCAGGTGGTGGTGGATATGCTAACATAGTAATAAGTAATAAATGACCTGATGCTATCCCACTGCTAATTCATAGTTAGCAGTGGGATTTTAATTAGAAACCTAAAGCGGATCTAATTTCTGCTATTTTCCCCATGATTCCTGTTCTATAGTTCTTTTCAGGAATCAAGTCATAACGGGCTGTTTCACCCTTGTTTAATGCTTCATTTATTGTCCTTTGCTGGTATTGTTCATTAGCAGCAACTTGTTTAATTTCCGGTCTGTTTGACTGTTCTAAAATTGCAGTTTGTCTATCAACTTCGGTCAAGTGAACATCAACATAAGCCTTAATTTGGGTGTAGTTCATCTGATAAGCATGACGACTATTTTCTGAGTTCTTCCCAATTACAAATTCCTGTGCTAATTCTTGTCTGGAATGGACATACTTTTGCTGTCCTAACATGACTTGTGAACCAGCTTTATCAATTGCAATCGCTGACTTCCCAGCCTGTAATAAAATATCAGCAGTTGCCTTGTTATAAGCTTCTGAACCGTTGATAATTTCCAGATATGCCTGTGCAAGTTTAGGAGCTAATTCCTGGGATAATCTGCCTTGACGGGCTAATTCTCCTATCTTTTGGGCTGCTGCTATGTCTCCACCCATAGCTTTATCAAAATCAGCAAGGGTAACACCAAACTTTTTTCCTAAAACTTGGGTGAGTAGTTTACCTTTGGGTAGAATGTGGTTTCTAAGCTTAGGAACTTTGGCAGGTGGTAACTGTTTCATGGTTTCAACTCCACATAGTTGTTAGGGTCAGTAAAATAACGGTGATCTGGTTTCTGGATACTGCTATTAAAACGGAAGCTATCAATAGCAGTTAACCCAGCAATTACGGTAATTAGTCCTATTATCCAAATAGGATTAATCTTGACTTTAAAGTTAGGACGCTGCGGGTAGTTGGAATACTGAGAGGGTAGCTTTGACCTTACTTTTAAAGTCGGTTCTTTGCTGCTGTAGCTGTTTGTTTATGTTCTGTAGTCCGTCGGTTAATTGTTGACTATTTTGGTTAAATCCGTCGGTAGCTACTTGGGTTATTTCCTCTAAAGTTTCACCAATCTTTTGGGAGTTTAACGCTATCTTGTGACGGACAAAAGCAATAATCGCGCTCTTTATTTCTTCTAGTGATTCCTGTAAATCATCAGATGAGTAATTGACGTTTTGAGCTATCAGTTCTATTTCTCCAGTGTTGAGAACTATCCCCAATTCCCCCGCAGTAGAGGCAACTAATTCTGATTTGGTGGCAGTGGCTAAAGCTGTTTGGTTCTCAGTATCTAAAGCAGCTTCATTT
>NZ_VIKY01000242.1:0-835 GCF_009711925.1 Dolichospermum sp. UHCC 0352
TTTATGGAGGTGAAGGAAGCGATACGGCTGTTTATTCAGGTACTTATTCCCAATATCAAATTACCAGTTCAGGAGGAGTATTTACCATTACCGATTCTGTCAATAATCGTGATGGTATAGATACATTATATGGAATTCAAAAAGTACAATTTTCAGATCAAACTATAACTATTACTGATAATGATGGTTTACCAACCCTCTCCATTAATGATGTAACTATCACGGAAGGAAATAGCGGTACAACCAATGCAGTGTTTACCGTCACCCGTTCTGGTACTGCCAGTCAACCTATCACAGTTAACTATGCCACTGCTAATGGTACAGCAACAGCAGGTAGCGACTTTACTAACACTACTGGTACTCTCACCTTTGCCACAAATGAAACTACTAAGACTATCACAATACTTATTCTTGGTGATACCAGTGTGGAGGGTAATGAGACATTTTTTGTTAACCTGAGTAACGCCACAAATGCCACTATTGCCGATACTCAAGGTCAGGGTACTATCAATAATGATGATGTTTTTACCCCAATTGAATCAGCAGGAAATACTAAATTAGTCAAAGATGCCACCAACAAATACTTTACCCAAATCGGAACAAATACCCCAACCGCTATTAAAAATGGTGGACAACAAATCTACGAAAATATCTACGCAGGATGGCAAACGATAGCCGCAGAAACTGTCAATGGGGATAACCAAGTTCTCTGGAAAAACATTTCTGGAAACTATCTGCATATTTGGCATTTAGATAGTAACTGGAATTGGGTTTCTTCTCAAGGAAATTGGGGATTAAATTCGGCAGAAGCTTTAACTCAAGAAACTAACTTTAG
>NZ_VIKY01000243.1:0-310 GCF_009711925.1 Dolichospermum sp. UHCC 0352
GGACGTGACCACAGGGAAAGTCCTGAATACCCTGAAAGGTCATGAGGGTTGGGTCAGGAGTGTGGGATTTAGCCCCGACGGCAAAAAAATGGCTTCTGGGAGTGCTGACAAGACGATCAAAATCTGGGACGTGACCACAGGGAAAGTCCTGAATACCCTGAAAGATAATGAGAGTAGGCTCATTGTGGGATTTAGCCCCGACGGCAAACAACTGGCTTCTGGGAGTTTTGACAACACCATCAAAATCTGGGACGTGACCACAGGGAAAGTCCTGAATACCCTGAAAGGTCATGAGGGTTGGGTCAGGAGT
>NZ_VIKY01000244.1:0-69076 GCF_009711925.1 Dolichospermum sp. UHCC 0352
GTTCCCTCCCCTTTACAAGGGGAGGGTTAGGGTGGGGTAAAAAATATTTGATACATCAACCATAACTTTCCAAACACCCTCTAAGGAAGCACAAGATAATGGATTTTGAGCGATTCCTACGGAGCGCTTCGCTATCGCACTAACCCAATATTAGCGAACTGACAAGTCAGCGCTTACGCTATCGCAATTAATCACAGTTAAGGAAGCACAAGACAATGGATTTTGAGCGATATTGCTTTTCTCAAAGATGTTCAACGGTGAAGTTATAAGGTGCTTTACATTCTATTAACGCACCCTACAAAATCGGCTGGCCTGCTGGTTAAAGCTTACCAATGAGCTTGTCATATTCTGCGTGAGTTCCGATAGCGAAGCGCTCCGTAGGAATCCAAAACCAAGAAATACCGCTTTCTACCTCAACTCCTAAAGCCCGATAGTCTAATCCTGCTCGAACTGACCAGTATTTTTTACCAATCTTCTTGAAGTGTAATGATGGATGAAATGGATCAGCTTTCAAAAGTTCGTAACACTGATCTGCTGTTTCCTGAACTTGAGGGGATAACTCGTCATAGCATTTCCAAAATCTTCGCGTTGTGTAGTGCATCAGAGTTCTCGGCAATGTCCCGCTTTAAACTCAGCGATTCCTAGGTCGCGCTTCGCTATCGCTTCTTCTGCTAAAGCCTCCAATTTGCCGTCTGCGATGTCTTGTTCTAGTTGCTCGTCCCAATGTTGGTAGTCTACGTCTAAGATCCATTGCCTAAGTCGCTGAAATTGTTCTGGTGTAAGCGTTAAAATAGCTGCTTCAATTTGTTCAATGGTTGACATATCTGATTATAGTTTTTTGACTTCAATCACATTATAGCTTTGCATAGAGGAGCAATTCTAATTTTTACCCTGCCACTGAATATAAAACACACTCTGCACACATCTTTATTATTGATTTGTTTGGATATTGAGCGATTCCTACGGAGCGCTTCGCTATCGCATTAATTCAATATTAGCGATCGCATTTAATAATATTTAAGGAAGTACAAAAAAAGGAAGTAGAGCGATCGCACTCAAACCACAACTAGCGATCGCGAAGCGCGACCTAGGAATCGCTTACCCATGAGATCGCAGTTAATCCCAGTTAAGGAAACGTAAGAGCGATCGCATTAACTCAATATTAGCGAACTGACAAGTCAGCGCTTACGCTATCGCACTTAATCACAGTTAAGGAAGCACAAGACAATGGATTTTAAGCGATTCCTAGGTCGCGCTTCGCTATCGCATTTCCCCAATATTAGCGAACTGACAAGTCAGCGCTTCGCTATCGCAGTTAATCCCAGTTAAGGAAGCACAAGGAAATGGATATTGAGCGATTCCTATGTCGCGCTTCACTATTCACTATCGCACTATCCTAATATTTTTTTAACCTCATTGAGTACCTCATTTAAAAAAGGAGCATCTGATTTAATCACATTATCCTCACTTCCATCATGTTTATGATGAGGAAAAGTAGGGAGATTTAATTTTCGATGATGTTCAGTATTGTCATAACGAAAAATTAGTTTATTTTCTGAATCCATATATTGATAACTATACATTTTTCGATCTATGGAGATTTCAACATAGACAAATTCTCGTAAATGCAGCAAAGAATTATCTTCAAAATCAATTTTTCCTTTGATCAATCCTTCATATATTCCTCTTTTTTCACTTTCAATCTTGAATATTTTGACAATTTCTGAAGATTCAATTAAAAGCTGAATCTGTTGAAAATAATTTTCAATTAACAAAATCAATCTCCTCTATAGACTCTTTCATTTGTTGTAAATGTGTCAACATTCGAGATTCGCCAATCCATTCATCAAAATCAAAATTATGGGATAATTCATCATTATTAAAACGGGTTATAAATTCCTTTGTTGATAATTGATACTTGGTTTCCAATTCTATAATTCGTTCTTCTGTTCTTTTTATTCCTGCTATTACACTTTGTAATCTTTCTGATAAAGCACTTTCAATAATTCGTCTGAGGGAATCTGGATCTTTTGATCTTAGTTTGAGTTCAGCCATTATTTTTTCTCTTCTGATACTGTGCAGTCTAAAAGATGTTCTTGGGGTGAGTAGTTGTTATTCCTTTTTTTATTCTATCACTTGATAATCAAGACGGTAAATACAAGATCGGCGATCTGCTTGCAGCAGCGCTTCGCGATCGCTTACCCATGAGATCACAATTAATCGCAGTTAAGGAAGCACAAGGAAATGGATTTTGAGCGATAGCGAAGCGCTCCGTAGGAATCGCTTACCCATGAGATCGCAATTAATCGAAGTTAAGGAAGCACAAGACAATGGATTTTGAGCGATCGCTTTGATCGCTTTTCTCAAAGATGTTTAACAGCCCCGTTAGACTGTACCTCACAGACTGCTGTTGAAACGAGACTAAAGTCCCAAACAATAGCGAACTACGGTTTCTATGTCCTGCATTTTAGCATCTGAGAGTTTGCCAGAAGGCTGGCTAGGAAAACGCTTTAAATCAAGTGAACGAATTTGAAAGCAAAGAAATACTGTCTCGATTAATAATCTAGTTTCTTCAGGTAGACACCTCACATTTGTTGGATAGTTTTTGGTGATATTTGTTCCTTTTGTACCAACAACTACTGTAACAACTAATGGTAATTGATTAATAGCATCTACAGAAAGCACTAAAACAGGACGCTCTCCTGCTTGTTCTCTACCTTGAACTGGATTAAGATTGACGAAGTAA
The DNA here is from genome assembly GCF_009711925.1 of Dolichospermum sp. UHCC 0352. Taxonomy (NCBI): domain Bacteria; kingdom Bacillati; phylum Cyanobacteriota; class Cyanophyceae; order Nostocales; family Aphanizomenonaceae; genus Dolichospermum; species Dolichospermum sp. UHCC 0352. The sequence continues at coordinate 2,747 of NZ_VIKY01000244.1, forward strand.
ATTTCAGATCGCTGAACGCTCATAACCTTTCTATTCCATCCAGTTCAGAGATTTCAAACTCAGCATTAATTAGACCTATCTCTCTTTGGATCTCTGGATCATTTGCCATATCAGTTAAGCTTGTCTCAATCAAAGTCCGCATTTTTAATGTATTAATTAGTTTAGGGTCGTTTAGGCTTATTGGTTGGAATATCTCCTGATCACCGTCTACCTGATCAATCAACTCAGGCAATAAGACAATAACCTTAACACGACTGCCGTAAGGAAATGTTAATGCTTGGTCTAAATTAATCTGCCCATTTGTGTTTACTGTCCCTACTAACTCAACAGCTTTCATAAAGCCTCCTTTGTTTTTTGCATCAGTTAATCAAGTCCCCATATTTCTATTTAAGTTAAATTTCCTCCTGGTTGATCAAGAAAATGGAAATTGAGCGATTCCTGCGGGGCGCTTCGCTATCGCACTAACTCAATATTAGCGAACTGACAAGTCAGCGCTTACGCTATCGCAGTTAATCCCAGTTAAGGAAGCACAAGAAAATTTGCCCCTAAGAGAGTGTTACAATGAGACAGAGTGCAAAAAACTAGAATCTGTATCTGTCGTTGAACTTATGCTAACAACCACTCAGTTCGCTCCCATACTTAGGCAATTATCTCACTCCGATAAGCTTTTATTACTTAATTTCCTTGTAGCTGAGTTGCTCCGGGAGTCTGGTATTGTACCGATGTCTATTCAAGATGATGTCCATAGACAAGGTTTACATGACTCTTTTGAGGCTGCTGCCATTTTAGCTCAAGCATTAAAAGAGACACAAGAATTGACTCATGGTTAATAAAGTAAGATTTGCCTTCACTGAGGTAGATCCCAGTCTTGGAGCATTAAGTACACTTCCTTATTTACCACTGACATTAACGTATCAAAATCAATCTTTGAATGTTTCGGGTCTGTTGGATACTGGCTCTAGTGTTAATGTCTTGCCTTATGAAATGGGATTAGCATTAGGCGCAGTCTGGGAAAATCAAAGGTTGTCTTTGCCATTAGGCGGTAATTTAGCTAGATTTGAAGCTCGTGCATTAGTTGTGAAAGCCACTGTTGAACAATTTCCTGCTGTGGATTTGGCTTTTGCTTGGACACAAGATAAGTATGCACCGTTAATACTAGGACACATGAACTTTTTTCTTGCGTTTGATGTGTGTTTTTACAGATCTGACTTGGTATTCGAGATTAGTCAAAGGTAGTTTTATTAAGAATTGTTTCAATATCTTTCTCAGGCTCATCACAATCTTGAATTAACTTGAGAACTACTTTAGCACAAGCGAACTGCTTGCAGCAGCGCTTCGCTATCGCTTACCCATGAGATCGCAATTAATCGCAGTTAAGGAAGCACAAAAAAATGGATTTTAAGCGATAGCGAAGCGCGACCTAGGAATCGCACTAACCCAACATGAACGATCGCAGTTAATCACAGTTAAGGAAACACAATAAAATGAATTTTGAGCGATAGCGAAGCGCGACCTAGGAATCGCTTACCCATAAGATCGCAGTTAATCGCAGTTAAGAAAGCACAAGACAATGAATTTTGAGCGATAGCGAAGCGCTCCGTAGGAATCGCACTTACCCATAAGATCGCAGTTAATCACAGTTAAGGAAGCACAAGATAATGGATTTTGAGCGAACTGCTTGCAATATGACAATACAATAAATAAAAAATAAATTTAATTTCACCCATACTAACTCCATAATGCCTAATTATAGAAGACCTAATGTTTCTGGAGGTACATATTTCATCACACAAGTCACTTATCAAAGAGAATCTTGGCTCTGTACTGATATAGGGAGAAAATCTCTCCGAGAAGCAATAGAAAAAGTAAGGGAAAAATATCCTTTTTGTATTGATGCTTTTGTTTTATTACCTGATCATTTTCATTGTTTGTGGACTTTACCCCCTGATGATAAATATTTGTCGGTGAGATTGCGCCTAATTAAAACCTATGTTACTAAACATTATGGACAAGCATTAGGGGTTAATCGGGAGGTTTCTCAATCACGACAAAAGCGAGGAGAAAGTAATCTTTGGCAACGTCGGTTTTGGGAGCATTTAATTCGGGATGAACGGGATTTTGCGCTCCATTGTGATTATATTCATGATAATCCGGCTCGACATGGATTGTGTGAAAATCCCCAAGATTGGCAGTATTCCAGTATTCATCGGTTTATCGCTCAGGGAATTTATCCAACCGATTGGGGTAAAGATAGCAGAAAGGAAAAACCTCAAGGATATTGGGACGATTAGTAGGGTGCGTTAGCGACAGCGTAACGCACCGAAAATCAGTAAATAATTATACATAAGGTGCGTTACACTCCGTTAACGCACCCTACAAGATCGGCGATCGCACTTCGGAACAACAATTTAAGAAAGGATGACTTTGTTACGCTCATTGCGAGCTTGGTTTACATAAAACTCCATGTCGTTGATAATTTTCATTAAAGTATCCGCTGTAACCGCCTGATTGTTGAAATCTCGAAGTGTTGTCGCGAAACTAAAGAATGCTGTGGACAGCTTAGTGGCTTCCGTAGCAAGCGTTGTCATGGACGTTCCCGCCGTTCCAATTGTGTCTAGCTGTGATAGCGTCTCGTTCTGCGCCCGCAGACGTTCTTGAAAGGCTTCTACCACAATGCGCTGCGTCGTTGCCGCCTTGCCGACTTCATCGCGCATTTGGGTGAGTTGCTCGAATTTAATGACCTTGTCAACAGCCGTCAATATTTTCTTAATTTCCTTTATGGCTAGCTCGATTGACTTCTTCGCGACTGCAACCTCTGGAGCAGCGGCATCCCCCGGGCCAGCATCAAGAAGGCTCGACAGTTCCTCTTCATCTGGCAAGAGTCCAACAAGCTCTTCGGTCGGCCCACCCCGCGCTTTATCAACGGCTGCAGCTAGGGTATCATAGCGCTCTTTGAGGGTTTTGAGACGAGCGGACTCACGATCAACGTCTTGCTGTAGGCGTTCATGGTTTGCTGTCTCGGTGGCTATGGCATCCTTAAGTCGCACCTTGGTTTCTTTCCCAAATGTTGAGAGGCGATCAGCAGAGTCAGAAAGCTTAGTCGCAGCATTCTTAAAGTCTGTGAGGGTGGATGAGACTGCATTACTCAGCTTGCCTTGAAACTGTGCCCGTGCGGTGTTAGCTTGCTCAGTAGAAATTTTGCCCGTGCGTTGGGCTTCGTCAATCTCACCAATTTTTTGTAGATACGATTCGACTGCCTTCATGTTGTTCAACGAGGTTGGCAGCAAGGCAAGAGCGTTGCTGATCTCTTGATTAAGGTAGTCTGCTACAGTGGCGGCGAGCTCAAGGCGATCGGTAAAGTAGGAATATGCTCCATCGCTCACCGCACGAACGCTTCGCTTAATAGTTTGGACAGACTGTGCCACAGACTCAAAGTTCGGGATACTAGCTTTAGAATTGGAAAACTGCATAGTGCTCATGATGACCTTATCCTATGTTTGAAAAGTGTTTGGAAAGCGTGGCTTGTACGCGGAAATATATCGAGGTGAGCTTTCACTAGGAATCGTAGGTTTTTTTGAACTCCTCATAAGCCTTGTCAAAGACTTTCCCAAGATCGGTGCTCATGTCACCCACTTCCTTCCACGGGTTGACAATGCCTTCAAGGTCAGTAACAAAGGTCAGCAACATATCGCTGTCCTTGACTTGATTCCACTTATCAACCGATTGATCAATTCTTGCGATGATGTCAGTCCACAAGAAGTCGAGGTGCTCTAGGGACTGCTGAGCATCTAGGAGACGCATTCCAATATCTGTAAATTGGGTTGCAAACTGATTGAGTATGCCCTGTACCTGCTGTTTCCGCTTGAGATCGTTGGACTTGTCATCCTTTTGCTGGATTTTTGAGTTCATCTCGTTCCGAGCCGCCTCGGCCTTAGCGCCAAAAATGCCGCCTGTAATGGCGAGACCAATAATTCCGCCTGCGGCACCAGTGAATGCAAGCCCGACATACTTGTCGTAGTCTTTCTTCAGTTGATCGATCTCCTTTTCAAGGCTATCAATACTGTCTTGGAGTTCTTTGATCTGACCATCCAAATTGGCTTTCTTAGCCCGCTCTTTCTTGTCTACGATCGCTGGCTCAAGACCATTCACTGTTCTGTTGTCCGATAGGGTGCCACCAGAGATCTCGGTTTTGTAGTCACGCACTGCCATAAGCACCTTGAGCGTCCGTTGCTGCTGGTCGGCGCAGGTTGCCTTTAACCTTTTGATGACTTCTGGCAACGCCGTTTGAATTATAGCGTCCTTGTCACTAGAAATTGGGATTATTACAGTCGGGTCGTTGATGGTTTGCATCTGCTCAATGATATCCATCTTGTTGATGGTATTGATGACTTGGCCACCAATTCTAACGATGTCATCCGATGCGACTTTGAGGCTAGAAGCCTGCTCCTTCACCAGGCCCTCGACTGGTGTCCAGCGGTTAGCATGGTCAGTGATCTTTTGGTACAAATCGATGATTTCGTTAGGCTCAAGTCCAGGGATGCCTGTGCTGTTGCTGCCGATGTCTTTCGTGAACTGTTCGACGCTCTGCGGTAGCTTCCTGGCACCGCGGACATACAGCAAGATTTTGATTAGGTCGTCGGCAGTAAAGATGCCAGCTGCGCGACCGTCCTGAGTTTGACTGCCTGTAAGAAGCATCAGCGTCACGGACGGAACCTGTCCAGCCTCAATAGGTTTAGATTCAACAACAACCATTCTAATTTTTCTCCCAAAATATTCTGCTTACTCAATACCTTAGTCAAATTACGAGGGTGAGATGATAATGCTTTAACCATGAACTCCCGTTCCTCGCTCTTGCTTGGCAAAAACAATCACCCCTAAAAATTCCTTAAAGGTTTCCGACAAGGATTTTTTAAATGTATTGACGGTAGGATAAGGGTTTTAGATTCTAAACTACCTTTTCATCGAAACGCTTATATATGATTATTTTTGCCGTTTTTGCCAAAAATTATCAAGGCTCTTATTTTGGCAATAGTATTGTTACTATCCAGTAATTACTTAGCACATACCCCCTCTATAGTCAACTATTGTCAATACACGGAAAATTTCTTTTTTAAATCCCTATTTGGGTATTATTTAATACAGAGTTTTTCGCATAAGCACGCTTCATTTCAACTTCCAACTTCAACCTTTCATTCTCCATCCTTAACGCCAATATTTCATTCTTCTGCAACTCAATTAACCACCTTTGACTAATTACCTCACCAAAGGCTTTTTTCCGGTTTTCAATCCCAAACCATCTTTGATAAGTCTTTGTATGTTCATCAACTGTATGACCTAAATTATCTGCTGCGGCTTTAATTGGTATTCCCTGAAGATGCGCTCGAATCGCGCAACCATGCCGTAAATCATAAGGTTGAAACTCAATTCCCACCTTTCTAAACCATCTGGATATATCTCTCCGCATCCAATTAATATTTTGTACAGAGGCAATTTTTGCCACCTTTTGTTCTAAAATTTTTAATGGTTTGGGATTATGTAAATCAAATAATTCTATCCATTCAGGTACAAAAGGAATAACTTCTCTATATCCAGTTTTGGTATTTTTATTCACCTTCCAAGTATGATCTATATTTTGGGGAGACATCCACCAATTAATATCTGGTTGGACAAATAATTCCCTTGGTCTTAACCCATAAGTCGCCAACATTCCATATACCCAACGCCACATTTCCCAGGTGTCTATCTCATCACTAATGTTTGTATTTTTGCGGTTGAGGGCAAATTTTTCAAAGAAGTCAAAAGCCGATATTATTTTTTCATCTTCAGGAATTTCTCGATAAGCAGGAGTGACATGATCTCGTTTGACATCGAGTTGAAATCCTAAATTAAAGGTTTTAATCAAAACAGAACTTACCGCAATCAGTTCATTTTTTTTATTTCCCTGAAATGAATTAATAACTTCCTCAAAATTTTCTTTTGTGGCTAAATGGGAGAGAGTCAAGTTTCTTTTAATTACAGATATATAGTTAGCAAAAGTATTTTGACTAGTGATAGTTTTCTGACGAGTTTGATAATATCTTTCATCAAATGTATCTAATAATTCCCCAATTGTTTTTATCTCTTGCTTCTCTCTCGATTTAATTCCTAAATACTTCTCATTCCACTCGAAAGTATGACGAGCAATTAATTTACCCAACTCATAACTTTCTTCAATTGCAGTTTTTAATCCCTCTAAATTTGCGGGTATTCCTAGAGATAAATCATACTGCTTTTTTGTCTTACCTAAACTGTAATCTCCTGGCTTTAAAGGTAAGGTAGCTCGTAATTGGAGAGAATTGCCAGTTTGTTTAATACTAACTCTTATTCTCTCCCTTTTTAAATTAGTATTAGCTTCGACTAACTTCTGTTCAAAAACTGCTTGATACTGTAATTCCGTTGCCTTTATTTTCGTCATTCCCTATACCTACCGTCTGTGGTGTTCTGCGGCTCGAAATCTGCAAACATATCTGCAAACCAGTCCCTTGAGTCTGCATTTGCATCCTCATGTAGAGATGGGGGATAGGTTTCCGATATTACAGTACAGCTATTTTCAAGTAAATAGACCACAAACCGACCTCTCTCCAAACCTCTCTCCTGCAAGGAGAGAGGCTTTGATTTACCCCCCTTCCAGCAACAAAGGTTTTTCTTTTTCCCTCTCCTCTTAGGAGAGGGTTAGGGAGAGGTAGGGAAGGGGCTGGGGGTTAGGTCTAATAATAGTAGTTCAAATACAAGAAAACTGCTGTAAGTGTTAGGGATAAAAATTACCTTGACTCATAGAACCTCGCGGTAAGTGGGAAACTCAGCGGCTTTAGCCCTGAGAGGAAAACGGCACGTGCGATTAAAATCGCTGTGGTTTTTGTGGTACAATTAAATTACGAGTAGGAATAACTATCTACGTGTTGAAGCATCCTAGTATCGGAGAAATCCCGGCTCCCCTGAAACAACGGTTAGGTTTAAGTCCTAACGACAGTATGACGAGCAAGGAGCAAACAAAGGCAGGTTGCGGAGCGTACCGCGTTTTGGCTTAGTGATGGACTCCGAAAGTATTAGAAACAAAAAAGTAGATAGAAACCTAAGCTTGACTTAGAGTGACTAAGTAGACGAAGTTTGACGGTCGTAGCGAAAGTTTTACTCTGTCCGCAGAATCTCAGTGTCTTTAGAGGGTGTTTGAAAAGTCCCTCATGGTGTATCAAATATTTTCAGATCCCCCTAAATCCCCCTTAAAAAGGGGGACTTTGACTCTAGTTCCCCCCTTGCTAAGGGGGGTTAGGGGGGATCTGTAAGTGCCTAAAATCACAACCTAAAACTTTTCAAACAACCTCTTAGACATGAGAGTGTCAATCCCTAAATATTCCCTTATTTATAAAAGCTGAAATGGTGAAAATAAAATGTTCTGATTGAGCAAAATTACTTTAAAAATAAGTTACTCAGGAACATTTACAGCATATCACCTGTTGTCATAGCAGTTATATGGTGCCTGGTGGTGTGATGTGCGCCCCCACTTTAACTGATATTACCCGCGCCTGGGCAATTTTGGAATATTTCCGCACTAATTGGTTAGAACCAGTGTGGTTAGGATGTTCTTTAGAAAGATATGAAGAAATTCAATCTTATGAGGACTTTCAAAAGTGGTTAAATGAAGATGTTAAACATCGAGAATCTGACTTGGGTTTATATTGGAGAATGGGGTTAGATATCGGTTTGGATAGATATGGTGCGGGTGTGGGTAAATATGTGACTTGGGGTTATATTCCCCATGAGGATAAATACAATAAGCCCACTGTTGAAGGACGTAACGCTGCTGTGATTATGAAAAGTGGTGTTTATGATAGTTTTACTGATACTCATAGCTTGATGAATCAAGCATTTGCCCGTGAGAATTTAACCCATTCTTGGTATGATGAGGGTACAGAAGATTGGCATCCAAGCGATCGCACAACAAAGCCAATTAATCACAATCAAAAAGACTTCAATGGGGCATATTCTTGGTCAAGTGCAGTCCTCCACCAAGACTTAGGACGTTTAGAAGCAGGACCCCTCGCCCGTCAATTAGTTGCAGGGGGAAATCATGGGGAATCTTGGCAACATTATGACCCTTTTATTCTCGACACATTCAAGCAAATGGGTGGTGCAAGTGTTCATCTTCGGCAATTAGGAAGAGTCCATGAAATAGTGAAACTATATCGTCAAGCTGAACGGTGTTTAAGAGAGTTCAAATTAAACGATCCTTGGTATATTAAACCAGAAGAAAAAGATGGTAAAGGTTGGGGTGCAACGGAAGCCGCTAGAGGTGCATTATGTCACTGGGTAGAAATCGAAAAAGGCAAAATTAAAAATTATCAAGTTATCGCTCCCGGTACTTGGAATATCGGACCCCGTGACGGTGAAGGACAACTCGGACCAATCGAAAAAGCATTAATTGGAACACCAATTCAAGACCCTAAAGACCCCGTAGAAGTGGGTCATGTCGCCCGTTCTTTTGATTCATGTTTAGTGTGTACTGTTCACGCCCATGACGCGAAAACTGGGGAAGAATTAGCTCGTTTTAGAACAGCTTAATTTAAGATCCCCGATTTCTTCAAGAAGTCGGGGATCTATTTTTCGATAAGTCAGGGTTCTATATAATTGTTATGTGCAGTACAAAAGTTCCCAAATCAGTGGGTTAGTCTGAATTTTAAGGAATAATTGATAATTCCTAATTATCAGATGAAGAATTATCAATTAGGAATTACTAAATACTAAAAATGGTAACTAATTGTGTCTAATTTAGAACTACATCAATATCTTCCTCAACTTCCTGAAGCTGCATTGCAAGAATTTATAGAATGGTGTATGTTGGATCAGTCAACAGCCGCAGGATTAGAATTTAAACCCGATCAAAGTAAGTTAAAGAATTTAGCACCAGCGGATTATTCTAAGCAATTAGTTGACCAATTTATGAAGGTAAGACCTGACCCCATTAGAGCAGGTTTGGTGGCTGTAATTGCAGGGAAACAAGCCGATAAACACGAATTAACAGGTTTAGCTGCTGTGGTTGATTTTGTTTCTCTTTATGTTAAGTATTTAATTCCTAAAGATGGTAGTAATCCAGAAGAAGCTGATGCAATTTTAGCTAAAGCATCACAACATCAATATGAGCAACTTGTGGAAATTGCTAAAAAACATGGTGTGAGTGTATAGATTTGTAGGGTGGGTAATTCCCACCCAGAAAAACGCGGAAGTTAAAGTGATTTTTAGGTAAGTGAATTATAAACTTTTGTCTGAATCAGGATTTACAGGATTTAAGGATTTACAGGATGTTTATTTTTAATATTAGAAATGGGAATTTATGTACTTAACATGAATAAATCATCAATAAATAATCCTGTTAATCCTTTAATCTTGAGCATCCTGATTCTGACAATATGAGACTGGGAATTCATTCCCAGCGGTTGCTAAAGATGAAATTTTGGGAAAGCATCATAAAAATATAGTCGGCTTGAGCCGACTTTCGCTATGAGACTGGGAATTCATTCCCTGGCGGTTGCTAAAGATGAAATTTTGGGGAAACATCATAAAAATAAATGTTGGGTTTCCTTACCTCAACCCAACCTACTCTTCTACATCAAACCAAACAGGAGAAATATCATCAACCTGCCCATTATAATTAATCGTAATTTCCTGCCCTTCCCAAATATATTGATGAGCAACAATATCAATTACATTTTTAGCAAAATTCTTAATATAAACCGCATTGGGATGATAAGAATGATTAAAAAGAGAAGCAAAACCTAAACCTATTGCCCCGCTTTCTCCATGCCAACCAAAATAATAATTTAATAACACCGTTTTAGTAATTAACTTAACTTGCTGTTTAGGAATCACAATCACAGCGGCTCTTTCAATTAAATCTCCTTTAGCAAAATCTTGCTGGGCAAATATACCTCTACCTTTAGTCTCTGTATCACGAAATACTAGCATATTGCAATTATATCTGATGGGTAAGAATGATTTTTGACTAACCACTACAGATAAACGCAGAGAAAATAAACATCAGATCCCCGACTTCTGAGCATTGCTTGATAGTTTATGGAGACGATTACACAAGAAGTCGGGGATCTTGTGCGCTATAGCTACTATAAAGTCAATGATCAAAGATGTAGTCAAAATTTCCGTAAATTTTAATTTTTTGTGCAAAGTTGATAATATTCATGTTATTATAAATATCCCATGCTAACTATCATTGGCTGTGGCAATCTCAATCGGAATGATGATGCTGTCGGCGTAATTATCGTCCAACGTTTACAGCAATATCTCGCCCAAAATCCTCACCCCAACATCCGCGTTTTCGATAGTGGAACTGCGGGCATGGAAGTGATGTTTCAAGCCAGAGGTAGTGAAAAATTAATTATTCTGGATGCCAGTTGCACAGGTTCAGAACCAGGTGCTATATTTAAAGTCCCAGGGAAAGAACTAGAAGCACTGCCCGAACCTAGTTACAACTTACATGATTTTCGTTGGGATCATGCCTTGGCTGCTGGGAGAAAAATCTTTTTAGATGATTTTCCCCAAGAGGTGACAGTCTATTTAATTGAAGCTGCAAATCTGGATTTTGGACTGGAATTAAGTCCTGTTGTTCAACGTTCTGCTGATTTAGTTTTTGCCGAACTAATTACAGTTATCCAACAGAATGTTATGGCTTAATCAACAATCTCAAATCCCCAATTGCATCAGATCCAATCACGATAAACTGGCAACTCATCTACTCTCATTTCAAAGGGTACAGTTTGACTATCGGGAGGACAAACCCGGATTTTGGCACTGCTAACAATGCCATAAAGAACATTTGCCATAGGGACAATTTGTTGCAAAATTTGCCAGTTAGTAACTTGGTCAGGGCATTCAATTACTAAAGTCAAAATACTCGCGTGAGTTGTGGCATACCAACGACAATTAGACAACAAACTATGAATAATGCGATCGCATCCTTCATAAAAGTATTTGCTAATTGAATGCTCCAATTGTTGTCGAAGCATAATATCTGCTGATGTTGGCTGTATAGGGTGCTTATCATCAGCATGGAATTGATGTTCTCTTCTCGCCATTTCCAGTTATTTTCCTATTTATTTACCAATTGCCATTGCATACAATACGTCCTTATTGGTTTCTAGAAAGGCTTGGGTTTCATCATCATAGAAAGCACCAATACCACTACAATCTATTCCCCAATAGTTGCTAAATAAATACACTCTCTGTCCGACAAATCCGGCTAATTGCATAGCCGTTTGATAACTCAAATAGTCGGACACCTATTCCAAACGTTCTCCAAAAACCGTTCTCGGTCAGAATTAAATTGAGGATGTTCTAGCTGCTGCTGGTGACTAGGCTGTAAAGACGTTGTTTGATAGGCATCTTCAACACATTGATTAACTTGAAAATAGTCAGTACCACAGACAAAAGGAATAGGTAGCCTTAAGCGTCTGACTGGTTTTTCTTGCGCTTCTGGTGATATCACACAACTAGTAATAAACTCCTTATTCTCAAATCCCAAATCTGCATTGAGAATAAGTTTATCAAAATCAAAGCCTAGTTGTATGTTGTTTTCATGAAGATATGCAAAAAGCAGCGATAGCACCTAAATGGTGTCCGCTATCCAACAAACAATATCTCAAACTCCTGTCTTGATATTTCCAGCTAGACCTATGATAAACACAACTAACTAAAAAGATGAATCCGTTAATACATTTATTTGGTATAACATAATTATCCAATCCATCATCGCCTAATTCATAAATTAAGGTCAGACAATTATTCTCAACTTCTATATGGTAGATGCCATTTATTATGCCTTCTAACCCACGTATTTGTACATAAATTCCTGTCGGGTATAAAGCCCCCGCAGACGGATTTACCCGCAATTTATAGGGACTATATTGATATATCTTTTCTCAAGTAATAGCACTGGTTAACCACAAAAAAGTATGAATAGGATTATTGCGATTTAATTGCAGCCGGCGATAAAAATGAGGATAAACTTTAAAAGAAGTTGGTTGTGTAGCGGCATCTACATAATTAGGATAGACTAAAATTCATACCCTTAATCAGCAACGCCAGTTTTCAGCAACAGGAATGGTAATCAACTTATTTGTCAAATTGCAAAATTCTGTACTATAATAAAAGTGTGAAGTACATGGGGCTTTAACGGTTTCGACAGGTTGGCGAAAGCTACTCTGTGATTCAGGTCGAGAGCGAGTCATCTCTCGCAAATCAAAGACTCAAAAAAAAAGTAAATGCGAACAATATCGTAAAATTTGCTCGTCGGGAAGCTCTAGTAGCTGCCTAAGAAACCTCTAATAGGTTCGAGCGTCTTTAATTTGACTCCGTTAAGGATTAAAGACCTAACCCCCAACGGATGCTCCAACAAGCGTTCTCTGGTTGGCTTGAAGGCTAAGATTAAATCAGAGCATCCTACGTTCGGGATAATGAACGATTCCCGCCTTGAGGGTCAGAGAGGCTAAACCTGTGAACGAGTGGAGGGTTAATACCCAATTTGGACATGGGTTCGACTCCCATAAGCTCCATTTTCAATTTTCAATAATTTTTAAGCCCGCTAAACACTTTGATGTTAGGCGGGCTTTTTGCTATTTGGGGGATTTCTCAACATGGATATCCCGTTCCCAAATTATTTATTAGTACGGGATAGCGCTGATAGTTAGGCTTGCTTTAAAGCATCGCGTTTTTTCCGATCTGCTGTCAAAATATCTGCCATGACTATGAGTGCTTGCGCCATTTTTTCCAGGTTAGAACTGTATAGTTCTAAATCTTTGATGAGTTTATCTTCAGAGATATGTAACCCGTTAGAGATTGCTTTTAGTGCTTCAGCCCTTTGCTCATCTTTTTTGACAAGTTCAGGATCTGACTGGACTAATAATGCAAATAAACCAACGCCAAATAAACGACTATATTTAAAGTTGGAATTTGCGGCCACCGCTTCTAGTTGCTTTTGCAAATCTGCATCTTGATTGAGGGGACTTGCTTGACTTAAACTAGCAATCAAATCCTTAGCTGGTAAACTGGCAGCTAAAGCTTGCAATCTGGAGGCATCTTGTCGGTAGCTCTGGGGGTCTTGTTCCACAGCCTGACAGATTGCCCGAAAAATTGACTCTTTGTCCTGTTCTGGTTGGTAGCCATCCATGAAGCGGTCAAAAGTTGTGACAACGCCCAAGGCATAAATCGCATCGTAGCTAAAATCAACATTGACTGATAGTAGGTGCATTTCTACCATCAACTCTTCTACTACCCGGCGGTAAATAGTATTAATCGGCCTGGTATGAAGAGTGTAAAAGGTTCTTTTTGTATCAGATACTGTACGGACGTTATTCACAAAGAAAATTTTAGTAAAGACGTATTCCTGTTATCTAGTATGAACTAATCAGAGCTAATTAGCGAAAGTCAGATCAAAAAGGAGTTGATAAATCCTATGGACCAGTGAAAATCTGGTGCCGAGTCTCTAAAACCTGTTTTTCCGTCTCAAAGATTTCAAATACAGTATCCATCATTGTGACTTCAAACACCAGCTTGGCTTCTGGATGAACATTACAAATCCGAAAACTACCATTAACCCTATCAGCTTCACGCATCCCAGCTAATAAAGAAGTCAGCCCAGAACTATCAATAAAATTTACTTGGCCGAGATTGACAACAACATGAGGACTGTGTTTAGAAATACACTCCTGTAGCTTGAGACGAAATTGCCAAGCAGTAGTAATATCTAAGCGACCAGCGGGGGTCAATACCATAACGGTATGACCGTCTTCAGTTGTAAAGGTTTTTTGATCTATATTAATCACTGAACCGATACTTTTTTGCTAAGATTTGCTAATCAACACACTCACAAAGTGAGGAACTATCAATCCATATACAGAGGATGATACCTCACCCTTAGTGTAACTTAAATTCATAGTATTTGATGAAAATAACTGAGGATTGGGGATTGGGGATGGGGAAGAAAAATATTCTCCTCTGCACCTCTGCTCCCCTGTACCTCTGCTTATGCTTGACTTGGTTTCCAGTTTATCCAATCTTGCGGTTTTAGAAAAGTCTCATACAACTCAGCTTCAGGAGAATTAGGTTCTGGTTTGTAGCCATATTCCCAACGAACTAAAGGTGGTAGAGACATGAGAATTGATTCTGTGCGGCCGTTGGTTTGCAGTCCAAAAATTGTCCCTCGGTCATAAACCAAGTTAAATTCTACATATCTACCACGACGGTATAATTGGAAATTACGTTGGCGATCGCCGTATTCCATCCCCTGTCGGCGTTCCGCAATTGGCGCATAAGCAGGTAAAAATGCCCCAGCACAGTCTTGAACTAAAGCAAATATATCTTCCCAACTCCGTGACGGTAATTGACCTACCTGATTACTATAAATAGCTGCGTCCCCATGAGGATCCGGGCCGCGATAGATAGAACCTTGACCATCTTGGTAATCTAAAAATAAACCACCAATTCCTCGTGTTTCATCCCGATGTTTCAGATAAAAATATTCATCGCACCACCGCTTAAACACAGGATAATACTCAGGATGGTGTTGATCACAAGCTTGTTTAAAAGTGTTATGAAAATGTTTTGCATCTTCAGCAAAGGGGTAATAAGGTGTTAAATCCGCACCTCCACCAAACCACCAAACTGGACCTGCTTCAAAATAGCGGTAATTTAAATGGACTGTAGGTACATAAGGATTTCGTGGGTGCAACACCAAAGAAGTACCCGTTGCATAAAATCCATGTCCTGCTGCTTCTGGACGTTGGGCTAAAATTGAAGGAGGTAAATGAGAACCCCAAACTTCAGAAAAATTTACCCCTGCTTGTTCAAAGATCGCCCCATCCCGCAGGACACGCGATCGCCCACCACCCCCTTCTGGACGCTGCCAACTATCTTCCTGAAACGTCCCCAGACCATCTAATTTCTCTAAACCTTGGGTAATTTCATCCTGCAGATTCTGCATAAACTGACTGACTCTAGCCTGGGCATTCACACCAGGGAGAACATCAGATGAATCTTTTGAGATAGTGGGGGTTTGCGCGTTGGTTAACATAGATTCCCGAACCTAAAATTACAATTTCTAAACAATTACAAATTTTTGTTGTCAAAACTTCTCAGCAGCGAAAGTCACAAATCCGGCTTAATCTGCCAAAGAAGTTTGCTATTATCCGTCAAAACACCTTTAAATATCCATTGGCACGGAATTTACTCCAACTTACACATATCATATCTAAAGACCCGTTTTCACAGTTATAGAAATAATCTTATTATTCTCAATACCTTCGCCATTTTTTGCTTTGTTGGATTAAGCGACAGCGCAACAAATACGCATTTGTGGGGTTATGGCTTTGCCACACTATGGCTAACGCCTCCGTACCATTTGCCGTGCGAATGTAACCGTTTCCCAACCCAACCTTTTCAGATATGATCCAATTATGTATAAACAATTGATCAAACCAATTATCTTTGTAGTTACCAGCATAGTAACTGTCTTGCCACAGGTAAGTATTGCTGCACCAAAAGGGTTTCAATCCCCCAGTGGTAATATGTTTTGTGAGCTAATTCCAGGAGCAAAGAATAGTTTAAGGTGTGAAATCAATACTTCGCTAAAACCCAAACCGCCTCAACCTTACCCTGGATATTGCGGGTTTGATTGGGGAATGGGTTTTTTGTTACCTGCTGATGCTAGACCAGAAATTTTGTGTATTAGTGATACTGTCGCTGATAAAAATAAACCCGTTTTGGCTTATGGACGGACTTGGAACAATGGTGGTTTTAAGTGTGTTTCCCAAAAAACTGGTTTAACTTGTACTAATAGTAATGGGATTGGCTTTTTTCTCAGTCGGGAAAAATGGCGAGTATTAGGTCTTTCTAGACCTTAGTTACAAATCTGCCGCTTTTGAAAACCCTTAGCTTGTCCGTAATACACGGTTTTAAACTTCACCTGATTTGTCCCAGGATTGTAGAGAGTATATGTTGCTTCTCCTGGAGTCCGTCCTACATTTCCCACACCAATCACTTGACGAGGGTTAATATTGACAGTTTGTGGAGACAATTGATGATCAAGAGTAGTGATTTCACTGCTAATAGAACCAGCTTGTAACTGATACTGAAAAGTTAACCCAGAACGACCACAAAATAGGTTATTTGCTTGCATTCTTGATAATCTATCTAGCATTTGAATAGGGAGAGTATCGGGAGTAAGTTCATCATTTACACCTGCTGTCGAACCGTGTATTAATAAACAATCTAATTCAAAAAAACCAAAATCCAAGTTTCTCAACCATTGTACTGTCTGACGGGAAACACAATCCCACAACATCTGCACAGTATCACCACCATATTTTGCCAGTAATTCCGGTGCGTCTCCAGTCGGACCTAAACCATGTAAAATCAAACACTGTTCTTCCCACCATCCCTTACAAACCATTGGTTCTAATTCACCCCGTCGCGGTGATTTTACCCTTTCCACTAACTGTTCACATTCTCGCCTTGGACCGACTAAATCACCGATAATATATAATACCTCTATGTAACGGCTTTGCAGCTTAATATCAGCTATCACAGCTTCATAGGCTGGCAAATTTCCTTCAATTCCACTCAATATTGCCCACATAGTCAATTTTGGATTTTAGATTTTAGATTTTGGATTAGTTCTTTTATCTGGTACAAACATGAGTTGGATCTTCTGCCCGTTCAGCATACTCTAAGCCATGCGCTAAACGCCAAGCAAAGATTTCTGGTAATCCCTTTTCGATAATTGCTGCACAGGTTTTTTGATAATCATAGGTAACTTCCCGCAAAGTTACCCCTTGAGTATCAGTTTCATAAATTACATAAGTTGCATTTGGTCGTCCATGTCGAGGTTCTCCAACAGAACCAACATTAACAATCTTTTTCAGCGCAGATGAAAAGTTAATTTTCCGTGATTCTGCTGGATTATTAACCTGAACTTGTAACTCACCAGCATTAAGATTACGAGTATAGGGAACGTGAGTATGTCCACAAAATAGCACATCTGCACCTGTGGAAAGTACCCTTTCTAAAGCGACAAAAGCATCCAATTCAGGTAATAAATATTCATGGTTGCTATGGGGACTACCGTGAACAAAGGCTAAGTTTTGCCATTGGAGACTATGGGGTAAATTGGCCAAAAATTCCCGGTTTTCCGGGTGGATTTCCTGATTTGTCCATTGGTGAGCCTTTAGTCCTCTTTTTTCTGCCAATATTGAAGGATAACTACAATCACAAGCATTCAATCCTTCCACAATATCTTTATCCCAACAACCAGCGCAGGTAGGAATATCCAAGGAGCGAATTTGGTTAATTACCGCATTAGGGTGGGGTCCATATCCCACTAAATCACCAACACAAAATATTTTTTCAGCTTTTTGATTGTCAATATCTAATAATACAGCATCTAAGGCTTCGTAATTACCATGAATACATGACATGACAGCTATTTTCATACTTGTTGACCTTCTAATAAAATTTGTTGTACTTGTTGTTGATATTGAAAAATCATGGACTCAGATAAACAGCAATCTGATAATGTTGCTTTTAAAGCGGTTTCATTTAAGTTTTTTCCGGCTATTTCTATGCCACTAAATCGCTGAGGTCTACCTTCTAAATACCTTGGTACGTTTAATTCTAAAAAGTCTGTTTGGGGAACACCAGAGACAAAATCACAGGAAAGAGAACGTCCATCATTAACATCGAAAATTGCCTTAGCACGGGTAACAATCCCATAAGCGCCGTGAGTTATTTCATACCAAAATTCATCTAAACTATTTTCATCAATTACTTGCCCCGTAGTTTCTACCCGCCATAAATTTTCTACAATTATAGTTGGAACTGGTGCGCCATAGATAATTTCATCTGCCCAACTATCATATTCAGAGTTTTTTAACTCCTCTGGAATAATTGCTATAGCGTGGTAAGTGAGATGATCTAATATTTTTGATATCCTATTTAACTCTAGATAAGAACCTAATTCAACATAAACACTATCTGCTGTGGGAATGTGATATAGAAATTCAATTTCTTGACCATCACCAAATATTTTCAGATCAGGAAATTCAGTAGCTATTTTAGTTTGATCAATGGGAATATTCCCCGTTCCTGGAGAAAAATAAATTACTTTTTCAATAGATTTAATATCTCGAATTTGTTGACAGATCCAGGTAGTTTTTCCAGATCCAAATAATCCAGCGACAACGGTAATAATTGGTAAAGTCATAATCAATATAAATTATAATTTATGAGGTAAAATTCCCACAGAATTAAAAAAACAACTTCTTACTCCAGTATGACAGGCAATATCACCAACTTGCTCAATTTTGATGAGAATTGTATCACCATCACAATCATAAAAAAGCTCTTTTACCTTTTGAATATGTGTAGATGTTGCCCCCTTATGCCACAACTGAGAACGGGAACGACTCCAATAATAAACTTCACCTGTAGCCAGGGTTTTTTGAATTGATTCTGCATTCATCCAAGCCATCATTAAAACAGTACCATCGAGATAATCTTGAGCTATAGCTGGAATTAACCCTTGCTCATTAAATTTCAAATTTCCAATCATGATAACTTATCCCTTTTTATCTGCGTTTATCTGCGTTTATCTGCGTTCAAATATCAATATAATGTAGAGATAAAAAATCTCTTATCTCTACATCACACAAAGCCTATTTAAAATTAGCACTGTGGCGAATTAAATTCATAAATTCTTCACGAGTGCGTGCGTCTTCAGAAAACACACCACGCATAGCACTGGTAACAGTCCAAGAACCTGGTTTTTGCACTCCTCTCATCACCATACACATATGAGTTGCTTCAATTACCACTGCAACCCCTTGAGGTTTGAGTAAACCTTGCAGTGCATTAGCAATTTGTAAAGTCAGCCGTTCTTGCACTTGTAAACGTCGAGCATACATTTCACAAATGCGGGCAATTTTTGATAATCCTATGACTTTACCATTAGGAATATAAGCGATATGAGCGCGGCCAATGATTGGTAATATGTGGTGTTCACAGGAACTGAAAAGATCAATATCCCGGACTAAAACCATTTCATTTGCATCTTCTGTAAATACTGCTCCATTTAGCAGTTCATCTATAGATTGATCATATCCACTTGTAAGAAATTTTAACGCTTTAACAACTCTTTTGGGAGTATCTTTTAATCCCTCACGGTCTGGATTTTCTCCCAATCCAATCAACAAAGTGCGTACAGCTTGTCTCATATCAGCTTCTGTTACAGTTGGTAATTCTTGCTGATATAAGGATGAAATGTCAGCAGTAGAATTTAGCTCTGGACGAATAGATAAAGTCATTTTTTTAGGTTAATTGGGATGATTTATGAGCAAAGTTAATAGTTTCATAAACTATATCTATAAATAGCTATTAACTAAATTTGATTTGATGAATTTGAGAATTAATGAAGACTTTTAAACTAAAATAACAAACATTCGTTAAGTTTTGTATGAATCTCACTAGCCTCCAATTTTCTACCAATAAAAACTACCTGATTTTTAGGTTGATTAGGCCATTCGTCAGCGTGCAAAGTGTAACGAGGTCCACTGAGTTGAAAGATATGACGCAACTCACTATCACTAAACCATAAAATTCCTTTAGCACGAAATACATTTTTCGGTATTTCTTCAGTCAAAAAATGCTCAAATTTATGGACATTAAATGGTTTATTACTTTGGAAAGAAATTGAAACAAACCCATCATTATCTAAATGATCGGAGTGATGATGATGTTCATGTTTATGGTCATGTTTATGGTCATGTTCATGTTCATGTTCATGTTCATGTTCATGGTTATGACGATCTTCATCATCAGTGACAATATACTTATGTATTGGTGTTAAACTCACATCTAAAATCAATGGTAAAGCAACTTCACCATATTGAGTATGTAAAATTTTCGCTCCGCTTTTGACATCATGGATAAAATCTTCTAATTCTTGTATTTTTTCTGGCTTCACAAGGTCTATTTTATTGAGGAGAATAATATCTCCATAGGTAATCTGTCTTAAAGCTGCTTCACTATCGAAATGTTTTTCATCAAAGGCTTCAGCATCTACCACTGTAATAATTGAATCTAGGTTAGTTAAATCCCTCAATTCTGTTCCCAGAAAAGTTAAAATGATTGGTAAAGGATCAGCAACACCTGTAGTTTCAATAACTAGATAATCAATGGGATCTTCTCTTTCTAGAACTCGATAAACTGCATCAACTAAACCATCATTAATTGTACAACATATACAGCCATTACTAAGTTCCATCATAGCTTCATCTACAGAAATTAGTAATTGACTATCAATGTTAATATCACCAAACTCATTGACGAGGACAGCGACTTTTAAATCTTGTTTGTTTTGAAGAATCTGATTTAAAAGCGTAGTTTTACCACTTCCTAAAAACCCTGTAATTATACTTACTGGCATTCCGCGTTTGGGTATTTCAGGAATTGCATTTTTTGCGTTTAAACTGATTGTATTCATCTGAAAATCTGGGTTTTACTTGACAAAAAAAGTACGGTAAAAGTGAATTTTTAAGACAAGTTTTTCCTTGTCATACTGAATAAACTGACCATAGCTAACAAAAATGATAACCGTTATCAAGTTAACACAAAAAAAGTCTGAATGTAAATGATTTTGTCATTTATTTGCCAAAAAATCTTTGCCACTTCCTGAATAGAACCTTAACTCAACATCAAAGCCACTTCTTTGGCAAAATAAGTTAAAATTAAATCAGCACCAGCCCGCTTCATACTGGTTAAAGTCTCTAAAATCACCTTTTTCTCATCAATCCAACCATATTGAGCAGCCGCTTTAATCATGGCGTATTCACCACTCACGTTATAAGCTGCGACTGGTAAATTTGTAGCTGCTTTTACCTGACAGATTATATCTAGATAAGCTAATGCGGGTTTGACCATAATGATGTCTGCACCTTCAGCAATATCCAATTCAATTTCCTTTAAAGCTTCTTTCGCGTTAGCTGCGTCCATTTGATAGGTTTTTTTATCGCCAAATTTGGGGGCAGAATCCAAAGCATCCCGGAATGGTCCATAATAGGCAGAGGCATATTTTGCGGAGTATGCCAAAATCCCTACATTGATATAACCTTCAGCATCTAAAGCCGTGCGAATTTCCCCAATTCTACCATCCATCATATCAGAAGGGGCAACAAAATCAGTTCCCGCTTCTGCTTGGGAAAGTGCCATTTTTACTAACACTTCTAAAGTTGGATCATTGAGAATTTTGCCATTTTCATCAACCAAACCATCATGACCATGAGTAGTAAAAGGGTCAAGAGCTACATCAGTAATAATCAAGATTTCCGGGACTGCTTTTTTAATAGCTTTAACAGTTTCCTGGATTAATCCCTCTGGGTTGTAGCTTTCTGTACCTGTGTCGTCCTTTTTATCTTCTGGGATAACCGGGAAAAGCGCAACAGCATTAATTCCTAACTGTGACACTTCCGCAATTGCTTCCAGGAGTAAATCTAGAGAATAGCGATAACATCCTGGCATAGAAGCAATTTCTACTTTTTCTTCTTCCCCCTCCATAACAAACATGGGATAAATCAGATCATCCACACTTAAAGTAGTTTCCCGTACCATTTTCCGTAAAGTTTCAGTCCGACGGAGACGACGAGGACGCTGAGAAAGATGCAAGAGGTTATCCGTAGACGAGTTTTCAGACGACATAATATAACTCACCAAAAATGATAATCATTATTATAAATCATCTTGTACAAAACCCAAAAACTGCCCGAAAATGGCCAAGAAAAAATCCGCATGAAGACGGCTGAACAAAGATTCTAGTCCAACTTTCACCAAAAATACAAAATATAACTCTTCCTTTGCGCCTTTGCGCCTTCGCGTGAGATAAAAAATTTAGACTCCCGATCAAAAAAACCGGGAATCATCTCCACTAAGGAACATCAATCGGAATCAAACCATTTTCCGGCACATAACCAGAAAAACAACCATCATCAGAAGACACCAAAATCAACCGCAGAGGATAATCTGGAGGGACTTGCAAATCAGCCCAGGGTACTGCTATTTCTAAACAAGAACCTAACGCAACTTGGGCGCGAGTAGCACGAGGATACCATAAATGATCGTCTCCTGCTGCTCGAAACTGCACAGATTGACTGAGTAAATTCACTTCTAAATGATGGTGAAATAGATAATTTAAAGGTGCGCTGTCCGGTACTTCTGCTAGAGGTATGGAACTATTCACCATTGTTCTATCTGGATAATACCAAAGTAGGTGTAAATCTGGTGGTAAATCCTGACCGGGAACAGCGCCAGTTTTAAAATCTACTCGCACATAAAAATTCAAATGGTCTACCCCATACCATAAACGTTGAATAGTGCTGCTATTGTGCATTGTTCCCCTTGCACCACCAACTTCAATGCGTCCGGCTTTATCCCAATCCTGTTCATCACCTTTACCATCTATGATCGGATGAATAAAGCCTTGTGGTTTATGGTCTGCACGGGCTTCATGGATTTCCAGCGGAGTGTGCAGATATGGGGGTATGGGTTCATTTAAGGCTTTGTAAATGCCATAGAGATGTTCCCGAAATAATTGGTCAAAAATGGCATCTTGATTGGAAGAATGTCCTTCTCCAAACCACCAAAACCAGTCTGAACCTTCAGCAGCGTATAATGCTTCCCAAGCTGCGGGATTGTTTTCTTCTGTGGCTTCGGGATGATTTGCTAAGACTTGTCTGGCTGCGGTGAGATAGTCCCAGGCGCGGTTTTTAACTGGATCGCCGATCCATGTGGTAAAATTGCCATCTACCCAAGAACCGCTATGGAGTTGTGCAGCGGGAATAGTTGCGGTGGGTGGGTGTTTTTCAATGAATTCGGAAACAGTGACAAGTTTGATATTGGATTGATTACTCAAACTTTCGTATAATGTTTCTAGGAATTCTTTCCCATCTTGGGGATAAAATTCCCAACAATTTTCCCCATCTAGGGCAATTGTAACTAACCAAGGTTGATCGTCGTTACTTTCTTTTTGTTGTTTAGCAATAGCTTGCAAATGTCCCACTAAATCTGCTGCGGCTTTTTTTGCTGGCATAGACCCGTAGGTAAAGCCAATTAAATCTGATAGTCTATGATCACGGAAAACAATCGCCACTTCACCTGCTGGAGTTTGCAGACGATAGGGACGATAAAGTAATTCTGGTTCTTGGACATTTCCCGCAGCGTCACGATGAAAAAAGTGTTTTAATGACCAACCTAAAACGGCTTCATCTGAACAAATCCATTTAAAGCCTTGTTTAATAATATACGGTAAGATTTCTGGACTAACGGACTGTTCGGAAGGCCATAAACCTCTAGGATCTTGTCCAAACCTATCTATATATAAATCCCAGGATTTTTGTAAATGTCGAGGAATATCTTCCACCCACTGAAACCGCTGTTTGGGTAATGTCATTTGTGGCACAGCTACCCGTCCGGCGTTGGTATCAGCCAATAAAGGTAAAATCGGGTGAGTGTAGGGAGTCGTGGTAACTTCTAATTGTCCACTGTCCTGCATTTTCCGATGTTGGGGAATAATCTGGCTGAGAATTTGCCGTTGTTTGGAATAAATGCGCTGGCGATCGCCTAAACTAAAATTACGTCCTTGTGCTAACCATGCAGCAATTTCTGGATCATTCCAGAATAAAGGATCAATCCAAGCTAAATTATGCCAAGCTAATAAATCACCATAATCTGATAACTGCCAATTTGCTAAACACCAACTTTGTCCTTGTTCCTGTCTTTGATAATATAATTCGGCATAACGAGGATGAGGATCAATCAAAGTATGATGGTTAGCATCAAAGAAATGTTGAACAATAAACTCCTTTTGTTCACGAGTCAACTTTTCTACCGGCGTTAAACTAGCAGTTAAATAAGGGTCAAAAGCCGTACCTGCAACATAATCTTCTATTTGCAAGATTAATGAAGGCACTAAATTCACAGTTTGGTGCAACTTAGGATACTTCTCTAACAATAATACTAAATCCAAATAATCCTTAGTTCCATGTAACCGTACCCAAGGCAAGCGATATTGCTGACTAGTCACCAAAGAACTACCATTCTCAGGAGACTTGTACAACGGTTGATGTTGATGCCAGATAACCGCAACGTGCAAAGGATGAGACATAGAGTTTTTTAAAGAATAGGGAACAGGGAAGAGGTAGGGAAGGTATAGGAAGGTAGGGGAGGTAGGGGAGGTAGGGGAGGTAGGGGAGGTAGGGGAGGTAGGGGAGGTAGGAATAAGATTTTTCCGACTGACAACTGACAACTGACAACTGACAAAATAAATGTGTAGGCTAGAATTACGAAGCTTTTAGTCAGAGGAAGGGAGTATGGATAGTAACAATTGGTTGCAACAGTTAATGATGTTGGGTATTGGCACAACTTCTTTAGTTGCAGACAAACTGAAAGAAGTCAGTGATGAACTGGTTAAAGACGGTAAACTCAATCCTGAGCAAGCTAAGGCGGTAATGGATGATCTTGTTACCCAATTACAGTCTGAACAAGGTAATTGGGATGAGCAAATGCACCGACAAATGCGGAATATGATGCAGGACTTGGGAGTTGCCCGTCAGTCAGAAGTAGATGAATTACGGGGAAGAATTGACCGTTTAGAGCGTCAGGTTCGGGATTTGGAAAATAAGCTGTGGCGCTAAACGGTCATTTCTGATTTAAACTAATTTGTGTTCTATCGGTAATCTGATCATCAGTAATTAAAACAGAGAGGGCTGATTTTGAAAGGAATTTTCCTCAGCGTGGTGTTAATGCTGGTATGTGTTGGTGTTTTAGTATTTACCCAAATTAGTGGTCAAAAAGATACTGCAATCGGTAATTCTTCCCCAACACAACCAACCACCACTGTCACTCAAGAAAACAATACTCTAATCAAGAGCAATACTATGTCTGAAGCTAAAGTTGTTACTACCGACTCTGGATTAAAATATGTGGAACTAGTCGAGGGAACGGGCGCAATTCCCCAAACTGGCCAAACCGTTGAGGTTCACTATATCGGTACTTTAGAAGATGGGACTAAATTTGATAGTTCGCGCGATCGCGGTAAACCCTTTAGCTTTAAAATTGGTGTAGGACAAGTAATTAAAGGTTGGGACGAAGGCGTAATCACTATGAAAGTAGGTGGCCGTCGCC
This sequence comes from Dolichospermum sp. UHCC 0352, assembly GCF_009711925.1. Taxonomy (NCBI): domain Bacteria; kingdom Bacillati; phylum Cyanobacteriota; class Cyanophyceae; order Nostocales; family Aphanizomenonaceae; genus Dolichospermum; species Dolichospermum sp. UHCC 0352. The sequence continues at coordinate 28,016 of NZ_VIKY01000244.1, forward strand.
AATTAATTATCCCTGAACAATTAGGTTATGGTGCCCGTGGTGCTGGTGGTGTGATTCCCCCCTACTCTACTTTAATTTTTGATGTGGAATTGTTAGGCATTAAATAGGTAGATAGACACAATATATAAGATTGGCGGACAGGATGCCCACCCCACAAAAGTTATATATTTATTGTGGGGTCGGCTTCTAGCCCGCCATAGTCCTGGTTAAAAAACATATATTACCGTGAGGTTTTATGAATACTGCTTATTTGGACGAATCATCTTCCTTTAGCTTTGACTTTCTTGCACCTCACCCCAGCCAAGATGCTGATTTACTCCAACAGCTATCTTTTATTCCTGGGTTGAAAGAAATTCTCATGTTACGTCAAGTTCACGCTCTAGAACACGCTACGGTTTGGGTATTAGGGGACAATAAAAAACCCTATTCACCACCAGGAACAAGCACTAATACGCAATTAGATGATGAATTATTAGGTGGTTTGTCTACCGAACAGGGATTTTTTCTATATGGTGATGTGAATATTAATGATTTGCGCCGCGCGGTAACATTAGCTAAACATCGTCTTACCAGTGGAGAATGGGATTTAGCTATACATCCCCGTTGTGGCACAAATGTATCTGTGGCTATGTTATTAACTGCTGGACTATCGGTAACTGTACCTTTTATGTTGCCGTTTCGACCAATTGAACAACTTATTGGCTTAGGTTTAGCAGCAATGGCCGCAGCGGGAATTGCACCGGATTTAGGAATGCTCACTCAGCGTTATATTACAACTTCTATCCCTTTTAATTTGGCTGTTGAAAATATTACTATTGCTCGTGATTTTTGGGGAAAGGAAAGTCATTTTGTTAAGGTATCTTGGGAAAAATAGGAGTTAATAAATCAGGAGTTAATAAATCAGGAGTTAATGAACCACAAAGGAACGAAGAACACGAAGGAAGAAGAAAGAAGGAAGAAAATTTAATATTTAGTATTATGAAAAAGCTTTACTTTTTAGTTCCGGGGACAGATGGTAAATTTGCTTGTGGTGGTCTTTGGGCGGAGTTGAAAACGGTTACTTTAGCTCAACAGATTTGTGCTGCTGAAGTAGTTACTTATCGTCAGCGGGAATCAGGTAAATTGTTTTTAGACGATTTATTGCGAGAGGAAAATTTAGATGATGTAATTTTTGTGATTAGTTGGGGATTTGATGTTGGTAAACTTGCATCTAAATTGCAAAAATATCATGTAATTTATCATGCTCACAGTGCAGGTTATAAGATTAATTTACCATCAAGTATTCCCATAATTACAGTTAGCAGAAATTCTCTAGGTTATTGGGGACAACAAGCACCAAATTCTCTAATTTATTATTTACCTAATCAAATTAGTCAGGAATTTACTAATTTACATCAAAATCGAGATATTGATGTTTTAGTTCAAACGCGGAAATCCTCAGAATATTTAATTAAGTCATTAATTCCAGCTTTAGAAAAAAAATGTAAGGTGTTGGTTATTGATAGTTATGTAGAAGATTTACCAGCTTTATTTAATCGCACTAAAGTTTATCTTTATGATTCGGCAGAATATTGGAAATTACAAGGAGTTAGCGAAGGATTTGGTTTACAACCAATGGAAGCATTAGCTTGTGGTTGTCAGGTGTTTTCTAGTGTCAATGGGGGATTATCTGATTATTTAGATCCAGGATTTAATTGTTATAAAATCGCTGGTTATGCTTTGGAATATGACGTAGATAGAATTTTGAAAGTTTTAGCATCTTCTACATCATTGACTTTATCTGAAAATGTATTAGCAGAATATAGAACTGAGAATATTATCCAACGCTTGCGGGTAATTTTAACAGAAATTAATGATTTCTTTACTCATGAAAATAATTACTCAAATCCAATTGCCAATTTGACAAAAATCCGGTTAGCAAAATTGTTTATACAGAGAATTTTTGGTAAAATTAAAAAGAAATATTTACAAAGTAATTAAGGAATCATGAATAGACGATTATTGGTGACAGGGGGAGCTGGGTTTATTGGAGCGAATTTTGTCCATCATTGGTGTCAAGCTTATCCAAATGATAAATTAGTGGTATTGGATGCTCTTACCTATGCTGGAAATCGCCATAATTTAGCATCAGTTGCAGAAAGAGAGAATTTCCGGTTTGTCCAAGGGGATATATGCGATCGCTCTTTAGTTGATAAATTACTCTTAGCAGAAAATATAGATACTATAGCCCATTTTGCCGCCGAATCTCACGTTGATCGGTCAATTACTGGACCTGCTGCATTTGTCCAAACTAATGTAGTAGGAACTTTTACTCTTTTAGAAGCTTTTCGTCAACATTGGGAAGCAAAAACACAACCTGATAATTACCTATTTCTTCATGTTTCTACAGATGAAGTTTATGGTAGTCTCACTGCAGATGAACCAGCGTTTTCAGAAACTACAGCTTATAGTCCCAATAGTCCTTATTCAGCCTCAAAAGCTGGGAGTGATCATTTAGTTCGGGCTTATTATCATACTTATAAATTACCGACAATTATCACTAATTGCTCTAATAATTATGGTGCTTTTCAATTTCCCGAAAAGCTAATTCCTTTGATGTGTATTAATATTTTAACTGGTAAAGAATTACCTATTTATGGTGATGGAAAAAATGTTCGAGATTGGTTATATGTAGTTGATCACTGTCGGGCTTTAGATGTGGTAATCCATCAAGGAAAACCAGGAGAAAATTATAATATTGGTGGTAATAACGAAGTTGAAAATATCAGTCTGGTACAAAGTTTATGTGAAATCATGAATGAATTAGCACCAGATTTACCAGTATATCCAGCGGAAAAATTAATTACTTTTGTGAAGGATAGACCTGGACATGATCGAAGATATGCTATTAATGCCAACAAGCTAAAAACAGAATTTGGTTGGACTCCATCCGTGACAATTAATGAAGGGTTACGTTTAACTGTAGAATGGTATCTGAATAATCATGATTGGTGGAAACCTTTGTTATGAGAAATTCGTCAATTACTAGCCAATCCTTAATTCTTCTTAATAATGAATAGGAAATTTGGATTGGAGTAAATTTCTGACAGCTACTTCTAAATCATTTTCTTTAAGCAAAGATTCTCCCATAATCACTGTTTGGACACCAGCTTCAGCAACAAAGGATAAATCATCAGGGGTTTCTATTCCTGATTCACTGATGACTAAAATTCCTAGGTTTTGAAGTTGCGATCGCCTAGCTGCCAATAATTCCTGAGTAGTGTTAATATTGATATTAAAATCACTTAAACTCTGGTTATCAATGGAAACTATCCTGACATCTTCTAATGCGAGAACCCTATCCAAATCATTTAAGTTATGAACTTGGATAACAGCATTCATCCCTAAGTAGTGAATCACTCGTAAGAAGTTTTGTAATTGCTTATCTGTCAGAATAGCAGCAATTAATAATATTGCATCTGCACCAGCGGAACGGGCTAAATAAATTTGGCAAGGATCAATGATAAAATCTTTGCAAAGTAGAGGTATTCCTACGCGATATCTGATAGCACGAAGATGATCAAACCCACCATGAAAAAACTTTTGATCAGTGACAACAGATACACAAGATGCTCCTCCTTTTTTATAAGCCTGAGCAATAGTAACTGGATCAAAATCTGGTCTAATTACACTATGATAAAGTGATGCTTTTTTCACTTCTGCAATTAAACTAGGTTTATAAATACTCAACTGCAAAGCCGTAAAAAAGTCCCGGACAGTAGGAGCAGCAGTTAACTGACGTTGCAAGGAAGCCCAAGACATATCTTTTTGTATTTGTGCAACTTCTAGTTTTTTCTGCCACACAATTTCTTGAATAATTGCTTGCATTTGATGATTATAACTTGTGGTTGGGTAGATCATAAAATCGGCATGATAGTCATAAATTTTTATTGATGAATCTTCACCTTTCCTTCTTATTTTTCAGAAAAAATTCTCACAAATCCATGTTTAAAACGCAACTACTTTAATTTCAAATCAAACCTGTCAACTTTGCTGATAGGTGGTTAATTTTGCTGAGAATTACCAAGCAAGCAGTTAGTTTTAAGTAATCTGATATAAGTACGATAGGGGATATAGTCCATAGGGTTGTAACCAGCAAATTGTAAAACTAGAACACAAGCCCAAGAATATTTACCAGATATAATCGCTTTGATTATTTGCTCTATTTGTTCAGTCTTGATTTTTTTGTGAACAGATGAATTATAATCGTTAAAATTTTGACTCATAATCTGCACTCCTGTTGGTAACAACAATCATCCAATTTTTTTGAAGACTTTCCTGATACCTATCAGCAAAGGCTTCTTTTTAAGACTACCGAAAATTACCCTCCTAATACATGAATTATTTTTTGATTAACTTGATGATTTTTTCGCTCTTATTTTTTACATTTAATTAACGTGTAAATTTAACGGGAATAATTATATAATATTTTTCTCTTTTTTTATGTTAATTTTTTTATTTTTTCAGTTGCGTGGCAAGCAAGGGGTTTAGAAATACTAAGCCCCTCCGGGATACTTTTCAGTTAAAAATCCCTACTGACTAATAAAGGAAAATGTAGAGTAAAATTTTAGATATTGATTTGCTACATCCAATTTAGAAAATTGAAGATCATTAGCAGTTCTATTTACAGGCTGTTCTAAAGTAGAAATAATGGCTTGTGAGAGATTTTTGACAGTATCACGTTCAACATCAAAATAACAACAGCTAGAACTACCAATTTCTCTAAATATGGGAATATCTGAGCAAACTACTTCACAAGAAAAATATAGAGCTTCTGCTAATGGTAAACAAAATCCTTCTTGAGATGAAGCGGCTACAAAAATTTCACATTTTTGATATAACCAACATAATTCATGGTCTTTAATTGCATGAATTAGCAGCACTTGATCTTGAAGAGATAGATGCTGAATTTGATTAACTAAACTCTCTGTTTCTGGTCCTGTACTACCAACAACTATTAGCTTAGTCTCATCTTTTAAATAACCATTTTTCTTTAAAAAAGAAAATGATTGAATTAACAAATCTATATTTTTATTTTTTCGATGTTGAGCGACACATAACAGAAAAGAATCATGATCACTAATATCTAAATTATGAGGTGGTTCAGCAACAATATTACTAAAATCCACGTAATTATAAATAACAGCAATGGGTTTGAGTGTTTGAGTTTTGGGAAAATAGGAATTAAGACTGCTTAAAGTAGATTTAGAAACACAGGTAAGACCATCACTATGTTCTATACATTGTTTTAAAAACAAGCGATTAAAGATCACATTTGGATATCCAAAAACCTCTGGTTTTTCATAAGGATACAAATCGTGAATTGTCGAAACAACAGGACAAGGAAAAAGTGGTCGTAAAAAAGGAAAAGGAAAAGATAAATGGACAATATCAGGACTAAACTGCTTTACCAACCTTGGTAAACCAAATAAAAACCAGATATTTCTTGCCAAGGAACTATTTTTAATATCTACAGTAATTAATTGAATTTTTGGGGAATGAAAAAATTGTTCAAAGTAATCTTTCTGCCATGTTCCGACAATTAAAGTCACCTTGCTAACCTCTGGAGTATCAGCCAAACATTGAGCTAGATTTGCAGCGTGTCGGCAAACACCCGTTGGTTTTGTTGGTCTGTGTAAAGCAGCAATTAATATGTGCATATTATGAAAATGGGAAAAATTAATTAGTTAAATTTAGGTTCAAAAAACTTGAGATATAACGTCAGTTTGTGATACCTTCTTGCTGGCAATCTCTAAATAAAGTTTGTGCAAACGCTCTCCCACAATCTGCCAACTGTAGTTTTCATTGACTAGTTTCCGACCTGCCTGACCCATACTCACTATTAGTTCTGGGTTTTGAACTAAATGAATCATTGCGGCCGCTAAATCACGGACAGCTTGATATGGTTCATTAGCAGTAATCTTAAAACCAGTTTCATCTGTAACTTGAACAGCAGGTCCCCCTAAATCTAAACAGATGATAGGACGACTTGCTGCCATTGCTTCCATACAGACCCACCCACCAGAATCATGTAAGCTGGGATGAACTAGCACATGACAATCTTTTAATAAATCTAAAGCCTTTTCACGAGGCAACCTACCCCAAAATTTAACTTTTTTAGCAATTCCTAAATCTGATGCCAAAGTTTGCAGGTGATGCCATTGGGGTCCATCTCCCACAATCCAGTATTCTGTATTCGGTAGATTTGCTTGAGCAAAGGCACGCAATCCTAAATGAAAGCCTTTCCAATGCAAAAGTCTACCCATGCTAATAAATTTTACTATTGGCTCATTAGGGATTTCATATTGATTTAGATGGTCTATGTCTGCCGCTGATAACCCTGATTCCGGCAAAATATGCACATGATTCACACCCATTTTATAGAGACACTGGGCTGTATCTTTAGTTGTGGCTCGGACTACAGCACTTCTTTGAGCAGTCAGACGGACAAAGGGGTCTTTTTCTCCTAGCCAGCGAGCGCCGCTACGAGCAATTTCGTAAATTTTGCCATTTAAGCTAAAATCTTGCCAAAAGCTTGCTGGTGCTGATTCTCCACCACCTACAGGACCCCAAACTAGGGGAATGGGCAGGAGTGAGAGGAAGCAAGGACTGGAATACTTAACAAAGGTAACATGATGGCTCAAGTCAAAGCCAATTTTCTGATGTAAGTCACGGGCGACAAAATAGGCTTGAATTTGCCAGAGGTAATAGTGAAACTGCATTCCCCCAGACTGTCCCCAGCGTCGGCTATCTTGCCAAAAGGGCAAAGTAAAGTAAACAAAGTGAAGATTGGGAATGGGGTGGCGTGCCAATTCTGCGTTAATAATATCCTGACTTTCATCGGGTCGGGTGAGTACCCAAACTTCATGGTATTTAGCAGCTTCGCGGGCAATATTCCAACCCACACCAGGTTCAGAACCCATACCAGGTTCGCAGGAGTAAGCAGATATTAAAATCTTCATAGGGAATTAGTAATTGGTAATTGGGAAATTCTTTCTCTCTCTTGCCTCTGTCGTATCTGTTTCTTCAGTTGTCGTTCTTGCCATGCTAGTCCTAAAATAAAGGCGATAGAAAGCATGAAGCCGGGTTCTTCCATTTGAGTAAAAATCAAACCCATGACGAGAACAGTTAGTAAAGTAACTTTTAAAGAATCATCTAGACCAAAATGTTGCCAAGCTAAGTAGGATAAAAATAGGTATGTACCTACACCCAAAAGTCCTAAATCTCCCCATATTCCAGCCCAACCAAAAATGGGCATGAAAAGAGTAGAACCCATACAAAGCCAAGAATTACCACAAAATTCCATTGCTTCCTGACTAATTGGATTGGTGGTAGCACCTAGTGGTCCGAGTATAGACCAATAATCTCTAAGAAACCATACTCCTAAACGGCTTACAGTATGTCCTGGACCAAGACCCAAGAACCAATCCAGAGGGGATTGATAATGAGATAAAATAGAACGCACTGAGTAGAATTTGGTATACCAAGCATAACCATCAGATCCGTAAAGTTCCGGTCGCGCCCAGGCTGTAAATGCGGCAAATGCTTCTAAGTTTTGTACACACCAAAGAAATCCAAATCCGAAGATAGCGATCGCACTCAGCAATTTTATACTTTTACCAATATCATGGGAATTTGCTAAAACTAAAAGACCCCAGGCGATTAGATATGCAAGCAGAAGTTGTTTGGAATCAGAAAATAGAATCTGCCAAAAAGCAGCGATAATTACCGCGATTCTCATCCATAATGGAAAAGTTTTTTCATTAGTGAAGAAGTAAAGAGCAAAAGCAATTGATACCGAAGCTGATACATAATTTCCCGCCCCGGAAACGAAAAAGACTCCACCGCATCCATCCGTGCCATTAAATCCGTTAGCATAAAGTTTCCCCGCATCAATTAGAGGTTTCTGGACAGCAGCGAGGACAAAGTTAATCACCGCAGACCACATCAGCCATTTCTTGATGCGGGTAATAGATTCAGCAGACATGGGAATACAGACGATGGACACGAGGAAAATGAAGGGTTCGCAAAGCATCATGAAAGAGACAATGGCGTTAATTAAGCCTGTGTTATTCCATAATGCACTAGCCAACACGGCGACGAGAAAAATGAAAATTCCCAATAAAAAAGAATAGGTAATCGCAATTTGTTTGTGATCTTTAGTGCGACTTGTGAATAATACAACTCCTAAAACAAAGGGAACAACTGCGAAGTGAGCAAGGTTAAGGATGGAGGGAGCGCGAGTAATTGAACAAAAAATTCGGGAGTAGAAAACTACAGAGAAAGCGATGATAATTAAGCTGGTATTATCAATTACTCCATTTTTTTTATGTTTTTTAGTTGTAGGTGACTGCAAATACATAATTTGCTTATTAGGGGAGTTCGGAATAAATGTATAGGAATCCGGTTTGATTCCTGATAGCGAAGCGTTCGTAAGCTACTCAACTCAAACGTGCCAGTTTTCTAAGTAAGGATGATTTAAAAAATCGCATTTTTGACTTTATTAACTATTTTAATCAAACAATGGCTAAACCTTTTAAGTGGACATACGCAGGTAAAGTTCTGGCTATTTAATGGTCATTTTATTTACGCCGCACTGTACTAGCATCTGGTAAGATGATTCAAGCGTTTCTCGAATATACTACCTTCAAGAACTGCAACATAATCAGCTGTTCCCCGTAAATAAGTTCGATCATTGAATAGTTCTAAAGCCTCTATTTTGAGAAAGCTTTTGTAAATCCTAAAAATTCTGTAGTGATGATCGTAAAGAAGCTTAACAACAGGATCAGAAGAATTGCAGTCATGATGCCGCTCAAAAACAATGCTTCCAACTCGACCTGCATCAAGAGAATTTTTCATTCCTTCAAATACTTCAAGCTCATGACCCTCAACATCCACTTTACAGACAGCTACTTGGGATATACTGTTATCCTTTAACCAAAGATCAAAAGTAGTAACCTCAATTTCAATTTTTTCATTTATTGAGTTATGATTATTATCATCTTTTATTATATATGCTCCTCCAAAATGTGTTCCTTGTACCGTCATCATCAATTGACCAGAAGAATTTGAAAGGGCTTTCGGAACTAGGGTTATACAAGAAACGTTATTTGCTTTCAAATTTTCCGTAAGACATACTTGCAAAATAGGAACTGGCTCAAAACAATAAATATGCCCTGATGAACCCAAATAAGGCAGAATTTGGAAGGCCGTATCGCCAATATTAGCTCCTATGTCGCAGACGATCTCTCCTGGTCGAACCAGATAGCGAATCATAGAGGTGATCCAAGGCTCAAAGTCACCAAACCAAAATAAGTTCTTAATAATATAGTCTTGACCACATGGGTATCCGATGTACTTTATGCCATTCTTGGCTTCAAAGGCTCCAAAGTCACTTGGTACATCGGGTAATATACTCAATAAACTTGCCCGCGGTTGCTGGAATGGATAATGCCTAGTGAGTGTACGTAGAGAAGATAAAATCATAAGTTAACTCCTAATGAAATTTTTTGGGTGGTGCATAATTGAAGTACAAATTGGAATTTTTTAATTCTGTATCTTTGATTGGATAAAACGCACAGACAAATGAGATGTGCAATTTATTTTGCATGATTACTTAACTAATCAAAGATATATCTCATATACTCATTCAAAACTACTTCATCAGAAAATTCTCTTTCCATTAATTTTCTGCTATTCTGCTTCATTATTGCTAGTAAATCCTTATCTTTAATCAGTAATGTTAGCTTCTCAAGCAGTGCTGCTGGAGAATCACAAATATAGCCATTTTCACCATTTTGAATAACTTCAGAGGCACCCAACGCATTTTTTGTTGTGAGAATTGCCAACCCAGCACAAGCCGCTTCTCCTAAAACAGATGGATAACTATCACAGTTAGTTGGCAATACAAAAATATCATGACTTTTGTACAGTTCAATATGCTTAGGTTGTCCATATTCAACATTTTTTTCTATGGTGATGCCCGGATGATATTCAATAGAAAAACTTGTTACCATTGTCATTTTTAAGCCCGGTTTATAATTTTCCTTAAACCACTTTAAAAGTACATTTCCCCCCTTACGCTGGAAATCTCCTCCTACAAAGAGAATACGAACTTCTTGATCTCCACGCTGGGAACTGGGTGTAAAGAGTTGGAGATCAAAACATAAAGGTAATTTAACTTTTCTCAGCTTACTGTCAGGGATGTCATAGTCTTTAGCTATTTGCTTGACTATAGCATTTGTTAATCCAAGTACATATCTTTGTGAATTCAGAATCTTTTTATGAATGTGTGTTAACCAACCTGGAGACGTTGAGATTTTCCAGATTGGCTCATAGAGTTTTCTAGTCCAGTCTGTAACTATATAACTTCTATTATTTCCAGTAGCAAGATATCCAAATAGTGCAACAGATACTCCAATAAATAAGACTTTTCGCTCCTCCCGATTTGCTTGGTGTATAATCTTATGAAGTTTTCGTGACTCTCTAATTCGGGAGATAAATAAGGATGCATAATGTATAGTAAAAATAGATAGTGAATGCGGATGACGAGGAGTTCGCTGAAAACGGAAATTTTTTAAGTTTATTTTAAATCTATTTTGAAATACATTGATGCGTGGATGCAAATTAAGAGGAGTTGGTACAAAACGAAAAATTTTGAGGTCTATTTCAGGTCTATTTTCAAAGAGATCAATAAAACGCTTTTCAAAGGTTGTACTACCAAGATCAACGGGAAAAGTAACTAACAAAAGTTTTTTCATTTCATTACCTCAAACAATGTATATTTCTTCATCTTCTAAACCAAAAAAATATCTATTATTTAACAACATTTAGTTTTGCTTCTAAATGTCTTGCTAAATCGGATGAAATATTCCCTATTGAACGCTCTATGTAATGTTCTTCAAATGAAATAAAATCGTTGCTTACTAACTCTAATGATTGTTGTATTGCTGTTTCTAAATCAGATTCATTTTCATAAGAAATTCCAACTTGAGTAGGGTAATTTATCTGATTATTCATTAACGGAAAATTGGGGCATAAGACAAAAGTTTTAGTTCCAATTGCATCCGCAGCAACACCACTACATCGGTAAAAATATTTCGATTTTTCATAATTTAAAATAATAATATCACATTCTGCCAATGTAGTATAATAATCATCTTTTTTAGAAGTGTTAACTAACTTTATGCGATTTTTATCTATATCTAATTGAGTAAATGATGATAAATCATCAGTTCCGATAATCAGGATAAAATCTGTACTTTTTTGGATTTTCAGCAATAATTGTAACGTTTTTTCCATGTTCTTTCCTTGTCTAAATTTTCCAATTAAGCCGATTTTTTTCTGCTGATTTAATTCTCTGTTAGATACATTAAGTGATTTTGATTGAACAACAGGATGAAGCAAAGATATATGTTTATCTATGTCTTTATCGCTAAAGCCAATATCTTTTAAGATCATAGATGTCTCATTTAAAATAAATTTATAATTTAGCCGATTGTAAAGTTTTAACATGAATCTTGATGATAAATTATCAAAGGCTTGTTGAATATTGTGATGAGTAAGTACATAAACATTTTTTGTTGTAAATAGGGAAAAGCAATAGGTAAAAATTAAAAATTCATTTGAAAAACCATGCACAATTATTACTTGTTTGTTCTTGTTTATTCTAATCTTCTTGCCCATATCTATATGGCATAAAGTTAAACCAATTGCTTTAAATAATTTGCAAAGCAGCGGATTTTTAATAGATGGTAAAATGTGAGGTTCTTGTCCTGTGATAATAGCTATGTCAAGAATTGACTCCTTAGCTACCTGATTAAATACTTGTAAGTGATTGCAATCACTCATTATTCTTTCTCCCTTAAATATTAGAGGTAAATTTTTATTTTTATGTGGCTAGTATGTGTATCCAATTTATTTAGAATAAAAAAGGCTTTCAGACTAAACTATTGTTTGTAACTACGAATTTTGACTGTTGATTTGTTAACTGCTCATAAATTGAAACCAAATGTTCTGCTGATTTTTGCCAAGTCAACTGTTTAGCTCTCACAAATCCCTGAGCAATCAACTTTTGCCGATAAATGGAATTCTGTTTGAGCTTAACTACAGTTTCAGAAATAGCTTGGATATCCATAGGCTCTAGAAGAATCCCCGCATTAGCCACCACTTCCGGCATTGATGAGACATTAGAAGTAATTACGGGTAGTCCGCACGCCATTGCTTCTAAAATTGTTAAACCAAAACCTTCATAAAGAGATGGTGCTAAGAGAACATCGGCTGCATTGTAAACTTGAAGCAGAATATTTTTATCAGCAATACCAAAATCAAGAATGTCTTGATCAAGATTATGTTCTTTGATAAAGGCTGTTTGCTCTGCCATAAATTTGCCTCCTGAGCGCCAAAGACGCACTGATATTCCTCTCTGTTTTAGAGTTTTTAGCACTTTTAAAACAGTAATGATGTTCTTTCGTTGGTGAGTTGAACCAACATTAAGTAAACAGATTTCTTCAGGTAATCTCTGATATTTTTGCCGAAAATATTTTATTTCTTCTGATGGTAATGGCTGAAACGATGCTTCAACTCCGTTGGGAACTACCACAATTTTATCTAATGCAATACCCAACCTTTCATGAGCATCCTTAGCTGTATTTGAGGAAACAGCAATGACACAATCAACATAACACATTCCTTTAACTGAAAATTGCCAAGATGCCATACTGAAAGCGGGAAAACGGGATTGTCCTTTGAGAATTTCTGGATAGACAAATTGCACTAAGTCGTGACAGGTAATAATAATAGGTTTGCCTTTCTTTTTCAACCAATAGGCAACATGAGCATTGGTATGATCAATAATGTGATAAATGTCTCCTTCTACCTGACAAACTTGTTGGGGATGATGCCAATAGCGTTCGTAATACTTGCGGATACCAGTGCCAGAGTGCCACAGGTTTTCTTGGCTTTTGCTCCAAGAATGGGGTGCAACCTCGACAATTTCCCAATTTGGACGGATTGCCTTTAATTCGGTAACTAAATTGTCAGCATAGACATCCATACTCAGAGCAACACCAGGTTCTCTACGAACAATCACTAACCGCATTGCATATCTCCAAATAAATTGATTTGATATCTCCACACAAGCAATGCCTATCTATTAGGCAAAGATTGAAAATTTTCGACGAGTTCCCAATCTTTGTCTAGTTTCAATTGCAACTTGATAACTCTTCTCCTGTAAATCTCCAATGCGCTCAAGATTATATTCCTGTAAAATTCGCTCACGAGCAGCTATTCCAATCTGAAAGCGTAGTTCTGGATTCTGCAACAGTTCGATCGTAGATTGAGTAATTTGTTGTGGGGAATTTGGTGTTACTAATCTTCCGCAAGCATCAGTGTTGATCATTTCAACCATACCGCTAGTAACACTGCCAATCACAGCACAACCAGCAGCCATTGCCTCTAAGCAAACTAAAGGGAAGTTATCAAACAAACTGGGAAAAATGCATACATCTGTCTGACTAAGCATGAATGGGATTTGAGTGTTGGGAACGGGTCCAATGAATTCGAGTGAGTGGCAATAAGGATGTAAAAGTTTTTCAAGATACTGCTGCATATTTTGCTTAGGATTAGGTGATTGCATTGCTTGTCCAACAAAACGAAATTTTGCATCCGGGCAATGTTTTAGGATATCTGGAATTGCTTGAGCAAGTTCGAGTACACCTTTTCTAATTTCCAAGCGCCCAACAAATGTGACAACCTGACTGGCTTTTTGTTCAATGGGAATACTTAGCGTCTCAGGAGAGGGAATATATGGAAGTGGAAAGATGTGTACTTTTTGGCGATCTAGTTTCCATTGCTTAATCAACAATTCACCAATCAGATTTGAGGGGGCAGCAATTACATCAGCATCATGAGCATGGCTCTTCTCAATGTTCTCAATCGAATGGGGATTAAGCCATTGATGGCAGGCACCAAGCTTCGCTCTGAGCTTGGGGAGAAACTCCGTTATGGTCGCTGCTTGAACCTGACGGAAAATTCCATTAGGAGTGTGAAGCTTGACGACTAGGGGAAGCTCAGGAACAAGGTGGATTCCTCCAGCCGCTTCAGCACCAAAGTCGGGTCCTTCTAAGACATCAAATTGAACTAAAGCATGATGTTTGGCAAAAACTGGAGCAATTTCGTGAGGAAATAGCTTTCTATTCTGAACTTGAATCCGATGAATCCTGACACCACTTGCTTCAATTTCCACACCTGAGCGATGGTGACTTGCTGTAAAAACTTCTACCAGATTTCCTCTGTTTTGCAACATATTGGCGGCTTGCCCCACATAGGTGGCAATCCCCCCACCTCCAGTATCTGGCGGGTAATCGTAGCTAATGAATGCAATCTTCATCTCTAAGCCTCTACTAAATTTCCAATAAATCAACTATTTTTGTGGATTTCAAATTTCTCGATATTTTTGATGCCAATAAATTTTCAAAACCTTGCAGTTTGAATTTTTCGAGGTGTCCTTAAATTCAATTTTCAACAAAGAAGATTCTTATCTATCAGATCAAGTAAGCGAGAAGATTTGTTTGTTGTAAATTTTCTAGCAAAGAAAAAGTCATAGTAACTAAAAGCTCCGCGGATTAATGATGTATCCATTAGGTTGCACAATTCTTTAGACATTCGCTGTTCGGTTGGTTTTCTATTTAAAGACAAGTCCTCAAGAAACTCATAATCATCTTCAGCAAAAATTCTCCCCTCAAAGTTTAGCGTAATATTTGAAACTTCGTGAGGCCACCTAATTTCATCTCGAAACCCTCCTGCTTTTTCCAGAAAAGGAGAGTTAGCTACAACTGTATGGAAAAAATGTTCATCAGGTGCGTGAGCATATTTATAAAAATTTATAAAAACTGGATTTTCTTCTAGATATTGCAAAATGAAAGCTGCACATTCAGGAGTAATTGCCCACCATTGGCTACCCCAAACTATTGAAACATTGTTTAGAGGCTTTTTTGTCACTCCTAAATGGAATATTTTTTGTAATACTCGTCTCAAGAATCTATCATTATAAAAAGGTTGGAAAGGTTCCATAAACCAGTAGTTAGTGAGTCGTTCTTTTGAGGGGAATGGTGATTCATTGAGGTCAGTAAGCTTAATAAATTCTCTATCAGGATTACTTTGCAAAAAATCATAGAATGTGGATACAGGTTTAATCGGATAATCAGAACCAGAGAGCAGCACCAAATGTGAAAAATTTTCTTTGGCAGCCAATGCAGCTTTAATAAGAGTCAAAGTTGCTTTGATCATTGTAATCCCTCCCCAATAGACTTTTATTCTCTCGGAAATAAAATCTACTGACTTCATTTCAGCAATATGTATATAGCTATCAATGTTTGTTTTTTGGTCTAAATGGATAAAAATATGAGCATTATAATCAATAGATTTGACTAATCTTTCCAAGTGAATTGGATCATGATGAGCTAACACTAAGTAGGCTATCTTAACCATGAGAGAAACTCCTTAACTGACAAAAATGCCAATTTAAATTTGAAAAATAACAGATTCTAATGATAGCTATCTTCAACGCCTTGTTTGATTCGTTCTATCACTTTCAAAAAAGCTTTGACTTCGCAGTAGATATCTTGTCCGTAAAAGACTTCTTTCGACTTTGTGCTGTACTGCTTGCGAGTCTCAATATCAATCATTTCTAGCATCCTGTCTGCTAAGACATCAGAATTACCACAAGGATAGACCAGACCATTGTAACAATGCCGAACTGTATCGTTATACCCCCAATTACCACAGCGATCGCTCAAAATAGGTGGACAACCTGAGACCATTGCTTCTGAAACTACAAGGGGATGAGGATCGATCCAAGATGTGACTACAAAAACATCCATCGCTGCATAGTAAAGCGGAATTTTGGTTTGATTCACAAAACCAAGGTTGATAACCTCTCCATTGCGAAGTTGACTAAGACGTTGATTAATCTCGGATTCTAAGTCACCTCCACCAATCATGATTCCTCTGACACGCGGATCACGTTGATGTGCTTTTTCTATAGCTTCAATAAATTCAAAGGGATTTTTCCGCTCTATATATTTACCTGCAAAACCATAGATTAAAGTATCCTCATTCCAACTAAGGTCTCGGCGAATTTTCCGAATTTCGTCTTGGTTTTGCCTAATTGATTGCTCAAATCGTTCACCATCTACGGGGTGACACCCACGGACAATTTTTTCGTCTGCAACACCATAATGACGCAGGTGGATTTCATTATGGTCGCCGCATGAAAGCCAATAATCTGCTAAGTTAAGCATCCAGGGGTAAAGAATCGCCATCATAATTTGCCGCGAGCGACTATAGCGACAATCGGACATGATGGTTGCATCGTTCTGCATGATTAAAGGAATGCCACGAAGTTTACACAGCAGAGCAGTTAATCGGTAAGAGTAATTAACAAAACTCTGCATAAAAATGGCATCTAAGTTATCTAGAGTGAGACTATTGAACAACTCTGGGCTGATAGCGTTCTTTTTTTGTTCGGATGGTACTCTTCCAGAAAAATCTTTGAGGTAATCATACTCGTAGCCACTCAATAAGTCAACATCCCAAGGTTGAGAATTTCCACCCAGTAGAACGTCACCACTCGCTTGGTTTTCATTGCACAGATAAAATACTTTGACTGAAAGACCCGCTTGTTCATTGAGCTTTTTCCATAGAGGACCGTGATGTTGAGTTGGATGGGTAAAAACAACGCCTAAACGAAATGGAGTCTTCATAAATCTGAATCTTTGATCAATAATTATTGGCGGCTTATTTAACTAATGTGCGAATTTTAATTAATATCCGATCAATTGTTTTTGGACGAAGGTGGGGAGCATATAACCAGGTAAAACCCAATTTTGCTAGTGGAACTGGCATCAGTCCAACCCAGAGAAAAAAGATGCTATAAATACATCGTTTCTGCCAGTTAAAGTCAGAATATTTCCAGAGAGACCGAAACCCCCAATAAATAAGTTGAAGTGAATTATCTGAAACAACAGGATGGACTTGAGGTTCTAGACGCAGCGATGCTAAACGTGACCACAAACGACCCAGGGATCTCTTTTCCAAGTCATTAGGAACTTCTAGACCGAACTCCTTAGCGCGTTGTAGCAGCAGAGAAAAGTTTTGCAAGTCATGTTGCACAAATCGGCGAAATCGGCTGCCGGAAACTGATGTCAACGCCCATTGGTTACTGTTGTGAATGCGATATAACCCAAGTGGTTCTTCAATGCCCACAACCTCACCATAAAATGGTGTTGAGATCATCAAATAGTCATCTGCTGTGGTCTTATAGTCATCGGGAATTGGGAAAACATTAGTTAGAGCAGTTCGACTGTAAGCATTACCACTCATGGGCGTACTTGTATAGCCACTGGTTTGGAGCAAATGTCGCCATACCTCTCCAGAAGATAACTTCGCTTCAGTCGTAGGAATGTAATATCCTAATGGTTGCTTTTCGGTATCTACGACTTGTAAGCGGTAGTGAACTTTGCCAACTCCCGGTTTCCATGCCTCTACAACCTGCTCAACTGCATTAGGCAAGAGACAGTCATCAGAATCAAGAAAAAGGATAATATCACCATGACTGGATGCAAAGCCACTATTTAGAGCCGCAGCTTGTTTACCGTTTTCTTGAAAGATGGGAATGATGCAATCGCCATATCCATCAATAATATTACGGGAATTGTCAGTTGAACCATCATCAACAACAATAATTTCAGTATGAGGATAGGTTTGGTTAATGGTGCTATTAATTGCTTCTGGGAGAAAGCGATCGTAGTTATAATTATTGATGATGATGCTAACAATTAACTTCTTATCCATAACTGTAACGCTTATTAATATTTCGGTGAATAGGAGAAACAGCTAAAATTTTTTAGGAGAGTAGTTGCTTTTAAGGTGAGATAATTATGAAACTAATCAACTATTTGAGTGAAGGACAAGCCTAAACGGATTGGTCTAGGTAGGTAAGTAATACTCAGCCTTAGTACAGCTTTCCAGGATAGAAATAAGCGTAACGATTCTTTAAATAATTGCCGAGCTTTTTCAATGTCGTTAAATTCCAATCTAGCCCTGCCACACCTATACAGCATATATGCTAACTGCTGTTCAATAAACTTTTGCCATTCAGGAAAGTAATTCGCTTGCAGCAAACTACGGTATATGAAAACTTCTGGCTCAAATTTATCAGCAGCCAGTCTAAGCGTTTCCATCTGGGGATGTGTTCTATAACGAGTTAAACGTTCCGCAACATAGTAAAATGGCTGACCACTGACTGCTAGTAAACAAGTAATCCAAAAATCATAAGCTCCAGAAACATTAGTAACGAGTAAATCGGTATCTAGAAACTCTTTTCGGAAAACAGATGCCTGTACAAGGGGAATTGTTTTGTTGAGCGCGAGATCGGTTGTGTTTCTTAACTCACCTTCAGAAAGTTTATCTCTTTTGAATATCTTTGTATTTCTATCGGTTTGTTGCATATCAATTTTGCCATCTTGAAGCATGATCCAATGATCGCTAAATGCTAATACGCGTCCAGAATCTTGCTCTAATGGCAATACTAGTCGAAACAAGAAATTAGGTTCCCAATAATCATCATCATTGAGAATAGCCACATATTTCCCTCTTGCTTCCAATATGGCAACACGGAGATTTAATGCTACACCAAGTCTCCGCTTGTTAGATCGATAACGAACTCGATCTGGTCTACTAACTGATTCGCAAATAGTTTTTGCAGCTTCGCTATCTGCATCGTCTGTAACAATAATTTCATAGGACTCAAATGTTTGTGCTAAAACGCTCTCGATAGCCTCTCGGATAAACTCAACTCGTTTAAAAACAGTGACAATGACTGTTACCAGCGGTTCCATATTACTTAATCCTCTTATTATAGGCTCTTATTTTGTTTGGCAAAGGTATTGTTGAAGGAAAACCAAGAGTTTTTTAGCCGCCCGAAAACAGTGATTTAGATATTGCGGAAGACTTAAGGATGGGATGTTTAGGTAATCCAATTCAACCAGGTGGAAGAAAGTCAGATAAAACAGATTGTTGATTATTCCAAGGTTCGGGGCGAACTATCAACTTATCTTTATGCTCTGATAACCAAGCACCCCACCAACTAAAGGTGCTGTTTGCAATCACAAAATGCTTACATTGACTCATTAAATACAAGGATTTTGCAGGTGTAAATCCTTCCACATAAATAACTTGACACGGAGATAATTTTTAAATCGGATGAAAAATGACATAATTTCTTATCTTTCTACAATCACTTCCTGGTAACTGCCTGATTTGAGAATTCGACCCTGTTCAAGTTGATAAATACAATCGCAATGCTCAATTGTGGAAAGACGGTGAGCAATAATAATGATTGTCTTACTACCAGCTAAAGCTTTTGTTGCTTCAGTAATCAGATGTTCTGTTTCAGTATCTAAAGCGGCGGTGGCTTCATCAAAAACCAGTATTTCTCTTTCGTGATAAAGCACCCTCGCAATTCCAACCCTTTGGCGTTGTCCTCCTGATAAAAGAACTCCCCGTTCACCAATAATAGTTTTCACTCCATCTGGAAGTTGCTCGACTACCTCGCCAAGTTGAGCCATTGCAATCGCTTTCTTTAATTTATTTTGGTCAATTAAATGATCAGCAACCCCATAAGCAATATTTCGCTCAAGGGTATCATCAATCAAAAATATAGATTGGGGAACATAGCCAAGCATATTTTGCCAGGCGCGTAAATTGCTATAAATTGAAACTCCGTCAACTTTGATATCTCCAAATTCAGGGATAAAAAGACCCAGAATAACATCAACCAAAGTGGTTTTACCAGCACCAGACTTACCAATTAGTCCAATAGACTCTCCCTTGCGAATAGATAGGGAAATATCTTCTAGTACATTTCTTGTAGTGTTTGGATAGTGAAAAGTGAGCTTATCTAAAATAACTCTATCAGAAAACTGAAATGTTTGCTGCCCTTTTGGCAATAATTTGTTAGAAACTCTAGCAGAATCAAAGTTACTTATCAGCTTTTCTTTTTCCAATTCTTTAAGGTCAAAGAATAGCTGATCAAGAGAATAACTGTTACCTCTAATTACATTAATGCCAGAGATTAAATTTCCAACTGCTGGTAGCAGACGAACCGAAGCGAGCGCAAAAATTCCTAAAACCCCAGTCAGATTTTGCGTTTTATCTTGATTTAAGGTGATAAATAAAAATGTAAAGCCTATTAAGAAGCTCATCATTAATGGCTCAAGTACAAAGCGGGGAAGATTACCATAGGATGAAGCTAAAGTGTTACTTTTGGCATAAATTTTTGATTGCTCCTCCATCTGATCCTCAAAATAGGATTCGCAACCAATAATACGAGTTTCTTTCAATCCCCCTAATCCATGATTTGTAATCCGAATCATCTCCCCATAAGCATGAAACCCCTCTTTACTCCAACGAGCTAAACGGTCTTTCATTGGATGCAACAATCCAAAAGAAATAAGTAGCAGCACCGCAATAAGAATTAAAGCGATCGCATTAGTTTTGATTAAAAGCAGCATTAATGCCAGGACGATTACAGTATTAGAGATAAATGTCAAAGATGTAGATACTACACCAATAGAAACGGCATCTGTTGTGTTAGTGATATTCTGAATAAGTGTTGCTGAATTAATCTGTAGGTGGTAGCCATAAGGAGCTTCGATATATGATTTTAGGAGTTTACAAGATAGTTCTCTTTTTAAACTAGAGCTAAATTTGAACACTGCTTTTTGAGCATTAAAAGCCAAGAATGCTTTTAGATAAAAGGCAATAATAACTACAGATCCTAGAATGATCAAAAATTGCTGCTCAGAGTTAAAATGCAACTGTTTGTAAATTAAATCTAACCAGTAAATACTTTTGATTGCATCTGGACTGACAGCGATCGCAATAAATGGAGAAATCATTCCAGTTCCAAAAACTTCTAAGCCAGAAACAAGGATGAATAGGAAAAGCATCGCTATCAGCGACTTATGATTTCCTTTTGTGATATATAACAGCTTGGAGAGAAAATGAGTCATTAGTGCTTAATACCTGATGAATTTGATTTATAAAAAGAGGTATCTAAAATTAGGTTATTCAGAAAATTGGGGAATCTTTCTTTATGATTTATAGAACCTATTTGGTATCTTTTACGATGTAGAGAAATCAAACCAAAAGGTGAGGTAAATATGCTCAAGTAGCTTGACGGATGAAGAGTGGTTAATCATAGAACCGCCATTGCCAAAGAAAAAGCTGACTCGTCCGCAGACATGGACTAAACGAGAAATCTTAAAATCTTAGATGGTATTTTCTATCAACTCAGAACCGGATGTAATTGGGGAGACTTACCCAAAGATATGCCTTTCTACTTAATTATGTACGTGTACAGACTAAAGGATTTTGTTTTTATATGTGTACCAAATGGTCGCGCAATTCTCTGATAGCAGAACGGCAAAGCCTAAGAATTTTTTTAGGTACTTGCCTATAATCTTCACCATGGCTGTGAATTAACAAAAGATAGTGGTATATTAAGAAGACTTTTATTTGTTTTGAGTTAGCTGCACTATAAACAACGTTCTTGATTGATCTTAAAGTAGCTTGTCTTAGACTTGATTGACTTATAGTGGCAGATTTATTAATTATTTTCCAAAACTCATAGGTTTGCTGATGGATTCGTGTCATACCCTTGGGCGTGTTGCATAAGTTCGAGTATACACCTCCTTGATGAATGCGATAAACACTCATTATCTCATTGAGATATCTTATCTTTCCGTGTTGTGCTGCGATTAGGTATAGTCCATAATCTCCAAAAGGAAGAGAAGCAAACCAATCAGGCAGATTTTGAATCAAATTTGTCTTGATTACAACTGAAGCAGTTGCAATATAGTTGATTCCTTTAAGGAGGTTATCCAAAGTGCTAACTTCTGGGGTTAAATCATCACTATTTAGTCGATTTTTTTCGGGATAATACTCATTAATAACTGCGGCGTTATGAAAGCAAATGGCAAAGTCAGGGTTAGCTTCCAAAAAATCAACTTGTTTTTGCAGTTTAAGAGGATCTGTCCAATAGTCATCACCGTCACAGAGGGCAATATACTTAGATTTGGGAGTGGTAATTAAGTCAATACAATTTTGTGCTGCTCCTACATTTTTTTCTTGTAAAATTAGTTTTATCAAGTCAGGGTATTTATTCTTGTACTCTAATAAAATTTCTCTTGTACCATCTGTCGAAAAATCATCTGCGATAATTATCTCCCATGCAAAATCAACTTTTTGCACAAGGAACCCATCAATTGCTTGTTTTATGAAGTTCACATGATTGTATGTTGTCGAACAAACTGATAGTAAAGGAACATCCATCTTATTTACCCTTTTCACACATTAAAAAAATACTTGAACATAAATCAGGATATTGTTGTCCCAGTTGATAACAACCTTCCAAATATTCTGGGGAAATTATATCTGTACTTAATAATCTATCCCATTGAAAATTGGCAAGTGCTTTAAAAAATATTCCAGAGCGGTGAATTACATTTAACCCAGCAGCTTTTGCATCTCTTTCTAGAGTATCAAATGTATAGGTAATTCTATGTCCATGTTCTGCTTCTGCGGTTGTCACGGCTGAATTATGACTTATTGAACCCATTTTCACCACTATTTGTCGTGAAGGTGCATTTGCATTTGGACAAACTAAAAAGAACCTGCCAGTATCAGATAACCATTCATCATTGATTCTTTTCATCACCAAAATTGGATCATCAAGATGTTCTAAAACATGAGTTAATACAATATTTTCATATTTGCTTGGAAGAGTAACAGCTTCAAAGGTCGAATTTATAAATTTGACTTTTTCTCCAAATTCTTTTTTGGCAATATCAATAGCTTCATTTGATGCTTCAACACAGGTAATATCTTTAAAAATAGGTAACAATCTCCTCGTAAGATCTCCCTTAAAACTTCCTAATTCCATTATATTGCCTACACGAAAAAATGGAGTAAATGACTTAATCATGAAAGGATGAATTACATCTAAATCGAAATCATAAATATATTGGTGATTAGATGTGTCTTTCCATTCTTGGTTGTAATCTCTGTTTGTACTCATAGTTTTAAACTCCAGTTACTATTAATCTTGTCCTGGACGATAAAAACGATTTTCTGGTTTCTGATACCATTCACCAAGTGTTGATGGAGTTCGAGAAAAGAAACCTATTACTTGTTGTAACCGAGAACTCATTTTTTCTAATTTATCATACCCTACAGCCCTTGGGTAATCTAACTGTTGTTTCATAAATGGTTTTGTCAAAGTTATAGTTATTGCTCTTCTGTCCTGATCGGTTTTGTTAATCCCTGCTGCGTGCCATAAATTTGAATTAAAAAATAAAATATCTCCTTTTTTGCCTAAAGCTCTATCCGATATATCATAAAATTCTTTTTCAGTTGGTTTTTCGTCCTGCTTATGAGATCCAGATAACAGATAAGTAGCTCCGTTCTCCAAAGTAAAATCATCCAGCATGATTAACAAATTAAGCATCAATGGAAATTCACCTGAAAAAAATCGGACATCTCTATGAATATTTGCTACATAAGACGGCTTTTCAGGTAGATTTATAACACCTCCATAGCTATTAAGAATAAAATTGCCATTGAAATAATCTTTAATAAAATTAAATATTTCTGATTGGCATATTTTATCAATCACGTTTATATAAACCATCTCATTAGATGCAATTAAATGATGAACTGTTCCATCTGTAACGGCATCTATACCATTTTCAATCTGAATCTTTCTACACAAATCATAACTTCTTGCAAGAGAGAGATTAATTTTATCAACAAACTTATCATCGAAGACAGAATCTATGATAGTAAATCCGTATTCTAGTAAACTATTTTTATGGCTGTTCATGATTATTTGCTCCATATATGTCCATGAATTCCTCTCTTAAAATACCTAAAAATATTTTATCAACAAATTCACCATTCCTAAAGTACCAATTTCTTAAAACACCTTCTTTTTTCCATCTACATTTATTCATGAATAGATTCAAAGATGGCTGATTATTGGCAATAATAGTTGTTTCTAATCTATTTAATCTTAATTCATTAAAGGCATAATTCATTATAGCCACAACTACATTATAACCGTATCCTTTACCCCGATAGTTTTTATCCAATAATAAACCATGTTCAGCATTACCATCCTTATAATTGATATTAATAAGATTTGCCATTCCAATTGGAACATTATTTTCATTGAGAATGATAAATCTTTGATTGTTAGAATTACATGAAAGAGATTTATACCAAGTTTGTTGATCATTCATACTAGTTGGAAAATGCCAACCTCCAAGCATATATTGAATTTCTGGATCATTTGCCCATACTTGAAGTTGTTTTAAGTCTTCTGCTTCTATAGCTATTAATATAACCTTTTCACCGTGAATGTTCATTCAATTCTACCTTTAATATTGTTCAAATATAATCGTTACTATTTTGCTTAAATCATCTTCAGCATATCTTTGATCTATTGGTAGATGAATTATATTAGTAGTAAATTTATATTCAATATTATCTTCATCAACCCAATCCAAAACATTAGACCAATATTGTGCTGTATATACTCTATTTTCAATCAAGATTTTCCTAATAGTTAAATCATCTGTATAAAATGGATAAACCATAGGAACTTGATCCAAATTGAGTTTAAAATCTATTTTATTTAAATCTTTTAGAGCAATATATAAATAATTATAATTGTCTCTCCTACAAGCAGCAACATCTTGATAGTCTATTGAACTCAGCATTCTTTGAGTCAACTTTGACATCCTCAAAATAGGCATATTAGACAATGATTTATCATTGTTTATAAAGAATGAATAACCATTTTCTGCACTCACATCAACTCTACGAAGGAGGTGTGCAAACCTTCCATAAGAAATATCTTGTTCCAATTCTCTTTGAATAATCTTAGTAGTGTATAAATATGCTCCATCAGCAACACCAAAGAACTTTCGAGGTGAATAAAATGTATCAGTATCTTCTAAAGGTTCTGCATAAAAGGCTTGGGCATTATCTATGATTAAATTAGCACACCTCATTTTTAAAGTATAGATAAAGTCATCTTTAAGCCCAAAGTAATTTGTATATAAAAAACATTCGTCTTCTTTAATTAAAGAAAAGTCAAATATGGGTTCAAATTTTTCATTAATAAAATAGAATTCATGCAATAAACCTAATTTTTTGATCGGTTCTAATAGAGCATCGCAAGTGTAATAAGGTAAATATATTTTCTTGTAAAATTTTGATACCAAGATATACTCTAAGGCATTTCTTCCAGTATTTAAACGGATAGCTTCAGAATGATATTCATTTTTCTTATCAAGTTCCAAGCCAAAATATCCACCTATTGCATTCATATTAATTCATACTCCTGTAGCATTTCTCTTGTTTTTTCAACTGAATTAAACATTAAAACATCAATAATTGAAAGCCAAGGAACAAACTGATTTTCAAATTGTTTGTATTCTACTAATTTGGGTTTGATAAAAGATAATGTTATACCATTTTCTTTAAATACATCTTTTGAGTATAATGTCTCTCCTCCAATTGAATTTATGTAATGTTTCGAGTCCAAGCATTTATTTATAGCAATAACTCGTTCTTCTCCTTTCAATGTATTATCTTTATCAATTTCTGAAGAAATATAAAATTGTGTCCCTATATCTAAATAATTGCAAATCAGTATTAAGCTTTGTGTGATCATATCTGATATATTCAGTTCGTCAGTCAATAGTATACACTCTAATAATTTTTTGGTATTTGAGTAAAAGGGAGCTTTTGAGTAAGCAGAGTCAACTATTCTGAAGAATTTTTCTTTATCTTTATCGAACTTATTTGTAAAATATCTCTGATTGATGTTCAAAAAACTAGAGTCGTTCTTGATGCTAAATGTAAATAGATGGGCTTGTGTATTTAAGAGAATTCTGTTTCTATTTATCCACCCACCTTTTATATACTGTACATCATCATGGATGATAAATTTGTCTACTGTATTTATAAGTTGAAAATATCCAAAGTACGGAAAAAGGTATGGTTGCATTATTGCCAGTTTCATAATTATTCAGAATCTCTATTTGTCTCTTTGATTTCGTTTGCAACTACAATTTGAATAATTTGACATATTTTACTAATATCATCTTCTGAAATCGTTGTTCCTGTCGGCAAAACCAGAACCCTTTGCGCTAATTTCTCTGTCTCAGGTAGCAGCAAACCCGCATGAGGAAAATAAGAGCGATATGGTTCCATGCGATGACAACCAGGATAAAAATATCTCCTAGCAATCACATTCTCAGCATGAAGAATCTTAATTAATAAGTCTCGACTAACCTGAGTCTTCTCCTCATCTATATCCAAGATAATATATTGATAGTTATGCTTCTCAGATTCATTGACTGGAAATAATGATATTTCTGGAATGTTAGCTAAACCCTCTTGATAATAATGATAATTACGGCGATTGACATCAATAAACTCTTCCATACTTTCTAAAGAAGTCAACCCCATAGCGGCTGATATCTCGGACATTTTACCATTAGTACCTAAGTAAATGACCTTATCAAAATCAGAAAAACCAAAGTTTTTCATCAACCGCAATTTTTGATTTAACTGATCATCATTGGTGACTATTGCACCTCCTTCAAATGTATTGATAAATTTAGTAGCATGAAAGCTAAATACCTCCGCAGAACCAAAGTTACCAATCATTTTTCCTTGATGAGAACAGCCAAAAGCATGGGAAGCATCAAACATTAGTTTGAGTTGGTGCTTGTCAGCAATTTCGGTCAAAGATTCAACGTCACAAGGCTGTCCCCAAACATGGACACCCATAATCCCTGATGTATGCGGTGTAATTAAAGACTCTACTTTCTCCGGATCAAGGGTATGGGTTTTAGGGTCAACATCACAAAAAATCGGTGTAATCTCTTGCCATTGTAAAGCATGGGCTGTGGCAATAAAGGTAAAAGAAGGAATAATTACCTCTTCCTTTAACTCTAAGGCACGAATGACCAACTCTAGGGCGATAGTACCGTTACAAACAGCGATACAGTGCTTAACTCCTAAATAATCAGCAATCCGCTGTTCAAAGTCTTGCACAAATACCCCATTGTTAGATAACCATCGGCGATCTAACATATCATTAATCCTGTTGAGAAGAATATCTCGATTTCCAATATTTGGACGACCTACAAATAGTTTTTCTTTAAATTTTGGCTCTCCACCAAAATATGCAAGTTCAGAAAGTTGATTTATCATTGGATTTATTCTCAGGAAGATAAGTAAATTAGGGTACTTTAATAGTCAGATCACTTCTCAACTACGTAAAGAACTGATCTAGGATGTATCCCATGCTTGTCAAAAGTTTCATAACCAAAAAAGTTAACATCTAGTTGATGAACTAAAAACCCTGTTTTTTTGCACCTACATTTTTTAAAACTAGACTATGTTGTAAATTAGCATTGTTGCATGGTTTATTGTAGACAAATTGGCAGAAGGTTTGTAGGCTTGCGAATCAATACTTGTCGGTTAAGCTCAAAACGATAATAATATATTTACCAAATTGAAAGCTTCAAGATATTTGCCAAATTGTCCACTTTAACCCATGAAACAGTGTTACTTTACAACTTAATCAACTGTTTAAGTTGTTGAAGTCAAATCATGTCCAAATATTCTGATTATTTTATCAATACCTGTGCAATTTTTTTGTGGGTTGGGTTTTACTTTGCTCAACCCATAAATTAAGGCTTTTTTGAATTTGGCAAAGATATTGAATTAAATTAGAAATTATCTAAGGTTTGAGATGAGAAAAAAACGCTATTCTCTGCAAAATTTAGCTCAAATAAATGAACAGCAACGTCAATCTAAGCCTTTGATTTATAAAGTTCCATCTGAAGAAGGTAATGAAGGTGGATTGAACTTAGGTGAAGTATTAGCAGTTATTCGGCGCAGAATACCAATAATTATCATTGGCACAACTACCATTGCGGCTGCGGCGATAGGATTGGCTTTGACTAGCACTCCCACTTATGTCGGTAAATTTGAACTTTTAACTGAGCCGATAACTGCTGAAGATAAAGTTGCACGAGACGATAGATCAAAAAGAGATGAGACTGCTAATAAAATTGATGAAACTAAGTTGAAGATTTTACAAAGTCCTAAATTGATGTCTCCTCTCACTCAAAAAGTGCAAAAGCATTACCCAGGTAGCAGCGCACCTCAACTCAATATCAACCTCCTACCCAATACTCAAATTTTAGAAGTTAGTTATCAAGATAGCAACCCTAAAAAAGTTTTGTTTGTATTAAATCAAGCATCTGAATCATACTTAAAATACAGTTTAGACGAACGCCAAACAGAAACTAAATTGGCAATTAATTTTGTGGAAAAGCAATTGCCGCAACTATTACAGAATGTGGAAACCCTCCAATCAAAACTACAAAACTTTCGGCAAAAATATGGCATTATTAATGCTGAAATTCAAGGACAGCAACTTGCTAATCAATTTGATCAAATTGTCCAAAAACGGGTAGATAATGAAATACAATTGACTAGAACTCAAGCACTTTATAATAGTCTGCAAGAACAGTTGCAATTAAAAAGTCATGAAGCAGAGGCTATTTCAGCCTTGAGTGAGTCTCCTGATTATCAGAAGCTATTGAGCCAACTTCAAGATATAGAAGCTACAATCGCCATAAAATCATCTCAATATACAGAAAATAGCCCAAATATTCAAACCCTGCTCATTCAAAAACAAAATTTATTGGCTTTAATTATCAGGGAAAGATTGCAGATTTTGGGCATAAAATTTGCAAATACAACTATGAATTCTTTGTATTCAGCCCCACCAAATTCGGCTCGTTTGCGAGAAATTCAAAAATTCCTCGATACGACTAAGCAAATTCAATTATTAAAAACCCAAATCCAATCTCTTAGTCAAGTTGAAAGTTCTTTGCAAGAGCAGGTTAGACAGTTTCCGGCTCTTATTCGTGAAAAAGATGATTTAGAAAGACAATTAAAAATTGCTGTTGATAACCTCAATCACTTTTTAACTGAGCGGGAAAGATTACGCATAGATTCAGCCCAAAAGCAGATACCTTGGCAGATACTTACTCCTCCTAGTCAGCCGGAGAATCTTGCACCGAGTCCCATCCGAAATTTAATTTTAGGAATAGCTTTGGGGTCATTATTAAGTACGGGATTTGCCTTATTTATAGACAAGCTTAATAACGTTTTTTATAATATTGAAGAAGTGAAAGATAAAACTAAACTACCAATATTAGGGAACATTCCTCATATTAAGTTTGCTAAAAGTGGTCAGCCTTTTCAAAACCATAATACCTCCAACTTTTGGGAATCTTTTCGCTCTGTTTACACAAATATTTCTCTGCTCAATGGTGATAATAATATCCGCTCTCTAGCAATTATTTCAGGTGATGCTGGAGATGGCAAATCAACAATTGCTTTTTACTTAGCTCAGACAGCAGCAGCTATGGGTAAACGGGTGTTACTGGTGGATGCAAATCTGCGTAATCCTAGTATTCATAAAATGTTGGACTTACCGAATAAAGAAGGATTAAGCAACATTATTACTGAAGGTTTAAATTTTGAAAATGTTATCCACAAAAACATTAGCGGTATCAGAGAAAAAAATTATGACCCTAAGAAAAGAACTGTAAAAAATACAGGAAAATTATCTTTAGAGCATAATTTGTCTATCTTAACTACTGGTCAAATTACCACAAATCCGACAATTTTACTTTCATCACCTCAGATCCAAGATTTGACAGAACAATTTAAGCAAAATTTTGACTTAATTATCTATGATACATCAAATCTATTAGGTTTTGCAGATACTAGTATCCTGATGAAACATACAGATGTAAGTATTTTAGCTGTAAAAATAGGTGAAACAAAATGTTCTGTTTTAACCAAAGTATTAGAACAATTAAATTTCTCTTTTACTCCTATTTTGGGAGCAATTACTATTGATTCATAAGGTTGAAGAAGGAGTCAGGAGTCAGTAGCCAGGAGTCAGAATCAATCAGTCGAGGATTCAAACCTGCGACTGATTAAAGACCACCAAATCGTAGATTTGGTGGGGGGTCTTAAACCCAGTTATTCATCCGCCACTCGCACAGAATTCATTCTGACTCCTGACTCCTGAATTCTGTTCGATAAAATGCGAAATTACTATTACTAGAAAGTAACTCGCATAATTGTCTAATAGCCTTGATTTTTTAAACATTCTGTGCAGATTTTTGTGAACACAAGAATATCAAAAATATATGCTAACCGTAAACAAACAAAGTCAAATTCAAGATGTCAGTCCATATCTCAACCTGGAAACTCCAACAATTGATATAATTGGCTCTCCTGTGACTGCGTTACCTTTTGAGGTACAAATAAACATCATTTTAGAATGGGCTATGAGCAAAGTCAGCAAAGTTATTTGCGTAGCTAATACTCATATGCTAGTAGAATCTTATTGGCATTCTGAATTTTCCTCTGTTTTAAAGAATGCAGATATTGTTACTCCCGATGGTATGCCGCTGGTATGGATGCTGAAACTAATGGGTGCAGGTACTCAAAACCGCGTTGCTGGTTTGGACATTCTGTTATCTTTATGTAAATTAGCCCCACTCAGAGACATTCCGCTTTTTTTCCTAGGTGCTGATACAGTAACTCTAGAGAAGATGCGAAAGAACTTAATGGATCTTTTTCCGAACCTGAAAATTGCTGGTATGGAGCCTTTACCATTTCGTCCACTCACATCTACAGAGGATGAAGCTATGATCAAAAGAATTCATGATAGTGGTGCAGCCATAGTTTTATTGGCTTTAGGATGTCCAAAACAAGAGTTGTGGATGAATCAACATAAAGATAAAATTCAGGCTGTAATGATTGGTTTAGGGGGAGCATTTCCTGTTTTTGCTCAGAGTCAGAAAAGAGCGCCCTATTGGGTTCGTCATTTAGGTGGGGAGTGGTTATATCGTCTGACTCAAGAACCATCCAGACTATTTAAAAGATATATGACAACTATCCCAGCTTTTATCTGGTTAGCTTGCAAGCAAATCTTGAATTTGACTCTACTTCAATACTTAAGGTTATAGCAACAGCTTGGTCGTGCATAAAACTCCTGAAACACCTATAAATAAAGGATTATTACCGAAACTCTTGTAGTGCGGGCATCTTGCCCGCTATATATCATCTTGCCCGCTATATATCCCACATAACACCGGAAAGTGCTGTATTTACTGCATTCATTTCTCTTCCCTAGGGAGGATGCTAAATGATTAGTAGCCAATTTGAGACAAAAATATATTCCTGGGGGCAGATGACTTTGTATATTCTTTCGTAGTTGAATGCAAAAGAGACTAAATTTGGTAAAATCAGGTAAATAACTCACAATTTACCTATTTATCAAATCTCGCAACCTCCAAATATACACAAATATTAATTGACAATAGCGCAATTTTATGTTTCTACGTTCAGATTTTAGGGTAGCTCAATTAAAAAGCAATATAAACAAAAATTATTTGTTTTATGCAACTAAGTTGAAAGTATTTACTTTTTATTGATAAAATTAAAATTATTCAATCTTAAATGCGAATCTGCCAAGATTAATTACTAATTGAGATAATAGCAATTATCAAGATTGTATTAACTCTTCGCTATAATTTTATCTTTCCTATTGCTCAGTTTATATCTAAAATTTGTCCGTGAATCGGTACAGATTTTAGTAATGGCTAAAAACACCAAAATCTAGTGATTGGAATAATTATGTACGCAACAAAAAAAATTATCGTCATTGACAATGAAGTTGTGAATCGCAATTTTGTTTTAGATTATCTTCAGGCTAAGGGCTATCATGGGATAGGTGCAGAAAATGGTATTATTGGACTGCAATTAATCAAAGAATATTTACCTGATTTAGTAATTTGTGAGATGGTAATGCCAGACATGGATGGTTATACTGTATTAAGGAATCTACGGGAGGATAGATTAACGGCAATTATTCCTTTT
This sequence comes from Dolichospermum sp. UHCC 0352, assembly GCF_009711925.1. Lineage (NCBI taxonomy): Bacteria > Bacillati > Cyanobacteriota > Cyanophyceae > Nostocales > Aphanizomenonaceae > Dolichospermum > Dolichospermum sp. UHCC 0352. The sequence goes on from NZ_VIKY01000244.1 coordinate 60,173, forward strand.
ATTTTTCTAACTGCTATTAATACAAAGGCATCTTTGCGAAAAGCAATGGAATTCGGAGCAGATGATTATTTAACTAAACCTGCAACAACTGATGAATTATTGCGAGCAATCGCAATTAGATTACAAAAACAGGATCTTTTTAGATCTTGGTATGCTACTAATTTTCCTCAAGTCACATTAGCAGAATTACCCAATACACCAGTAAATTCTCAGTCAATTTTTCCGAATATTCCCCATTTGAAAAAGGTTTTTGATTATATTGAAGCTAATTATCAAGAAGGAATTACTTTATCGGATGTTGCTGAAGCTGTTGGTTATTCTTCTGCATATTTAACTAATCAAGTTGCTAAACAAACAGGAGATCCCATAAATGTTTGGATTATCAAAAGACGAATGGTAGCAGCCCTACCTTTACTGAAAAATACTAATCAAACAATTGAGGAAATTTCTACAAATCTTGGCTATCAAAGTGCTTGTCATTTCTCCCGACAGTTTCGCCAATATAATCATACATCTCCCACAGATTGGCGCAAAAAAAATCAGTTAAATTCAGGTTTGAAAAATACTAACTTGCAATTTATCAAAAATCGCTCACAATTAGTTAAACCTGTAGCTGTCGGGAGGAATTAAGTGAGGAGTTAGAGAAGAAAGCAGGAAGAAGAAAATAACTTCCTATTCCCTATTAGCTAAAACTAACTACTTTTAGGATTGCTTAATTTTTGGATAAAAAGTTGTACTGATAAGGCTAATAAGCCTAATGCAACTAATCCAAATATGCCCGCACCCAAGGCGACTATACCTACTACTAGGGTACGGACAGCGGCAGCGATATTGATGACGGTTTGGTTATCAGAATGGTTGGGTTTATTGGCAAAAGTAGTAGCGATCGCTATCATGAGAGAATAGGTAATAAAGGCAAATCCACCCGAAATTGTAGCTCCAGTTATACAGCGTAATGGAGTTGCTTGTACTTGAGTAGAACTATCTGCTGATGACGTTTCTTTTGGTTGATTCATAATAAATTAGGCGATTTTAATTCCATGTTTAATTGTCCGCGTTACAAACAATTCTAAATCCTCATTAGGAATAGCTGCACGTATTCGCTGCTTGACTATTTCTGCTTGAGTTTGAGATTCAACAATGGCAAAGACTGAAGGGCCAGAACCTGACATCATTGTCCCTAAAACCCCTGGTTGACTGGCGAATAATTCCCGCAGTTGCAATACTTGGGGATAAGCTGGTAAGACAATCTTCTCCAAATCATTATGTAGTTCTTGGACAATTTTTTCGGTATTTTTATTCAAGATAGCTTTTACCATGCCTTCTGAATGAAAAGCACTAGCACGAGCCGCTAAACCTTCTGAATCTTGAATATAATTAATCCCAAATTGTTCTCGATAGGTTTTATATGCCCAAGGTGTGGAAACTTCTAAACTGCGATATTTGGCTAATACGATATGTAAATTATCCAAACTTTGTAAAGGAGCGAGTTTTTCACCTCTACCCGTAGCAATTGCCGTTCCTCCAGCAATACAAAATGGCACATCTGAACCGAGATTTGCGCCTAATTCTTCTAGTTCTGATTGAGTTAATCCCAAGTTCCAAAGTAAATCTATTCCTACTAACACCGCTGCGGCATTGGTAGAACCTCCCGCTAAACCAGCAGCAACAGGAATATGCTTTTTAATGGTAATATCAACACCCCCAAAATTACTAAAAGCATTGGGAAATTCCTTAGCCATTAATTCCGCAGCTTTATAAACTAGGTTAGTTTTATCTGTGGGTACTTGGGGATGATCACAGTAGACGCGGATATTATTTGTACTGGCAGGGTGAATATCAATTTGATCAGATAAATCTATACTTTGGAGAATCATTGCTAATTCATGATAGCCGTCGGGACGACTACCAATAATTTCCAAATACAAATTGATTTTGGCAGGTGTAATTAAACTGTAAGAACGCATAACGGTTATAAAAGCAGGGAACAGGGAACAGGGAATAGGGAACAGTAAAGACAACTATTCAGCATTTCCTATCATATTTACCAGTGATACCCATTGGGCAACTCCGAGGTCTTCAGCGCGGACTTGGGGATTTATTTCTAATTGTTCCAGTAATTGCGTCAATTGATCACGGTCAATTACCGATTGTAAATTATTTCTTAACATTTTTCGCTTTGACCCAAATCCCAATTTAACTAGAGTTTCCAGCTTCTTGGGGTCATGGGCTGGAATTTCTATTTGTTTAGGAAGTAACCGTACCACAGCGGAATCTACCTTTGGTGGTGGCACAAATGCCGCAGCGGGAACTGTACAAATTAACTCACAATCTGCTAAATATTGTACCCGCACCGATAACGCCCCAAAAGTTCTCGAACCGGGTTTAGCATATAATCTTTCTGCTACTTCTTTTTGTACCAATAAAACGATAGAATCAAAAGGCTCTGGATTGGGATGATAAATAGTCCCCAGTAACTTTTCAATAATTGGCCCAGTAATATTATAGGGAATATTAGCAACAACTTTATTTTGCTTTTGGAAATTAGGAAATGCTGTTAATTGGGATAGTAAATCAAGAGTCAGAAAATCGCCTTGCAGAAGTAAGAAATTTTCTTTTTCACCCAATTGTTTAGCTAGTAATTTGCACAAATCCCGGTCAATTTCCACTGCCAGTAAAGATTTTACTAGCGGTAATAAACGCCGAGTGAGAATTCCTGTACCGGGGCCAATTTCTAAAACTTTATCAGTTTCCTGACAATTAGCCGCTTGGACAATTGAGTTGAGAGCTTTATCACTTTTTAACCAATGTTGAGCAAACTGTTTACGGGGTTGAATCATTTTGTTAAAAAATATGGCTTTAAAAAAGTATCATATTGTTAGGCGTTTTATGTGTTTTATTTTGTTGACATAAACTTCTTGCCGATAACCTAACTTGTCAAAAATTCATTCTAGTCACAGGACAGATAAAAACATGAATAAATTCTTTTCAACTCTCACTTTAACAACAGGTACAGCTTTAACTCTCATATTAATGGGAATAGCTCCCTCTCAATTTGCCAGTATAATTCCCATGAGTAGCGAACCAGTTTTAGCACAAACATCTATTGATCTAACGACTTTGCGTAGCACTTCTTTATCTAAACATAACAGTTATCGAGCTACTCACCGTAGTCCTAACATGACTATTAGTAGTTCTGCTAACAACACTGCTCAAGCCTGGGCGCAATACCTAGCAACCAATGGATTGTTTCAACACAGCACCTCTGGACAACGGAACAATGCTGGAGAAAACTTGTATGTTTACTACACTACTGGTCCTTCAATAGCCGCAAATACTCTAGCTGATACAGCAGTTAAGTCATGGTACGATGAAGTCAAATTATATAACTATAATAGTCCAGGGTTTTCCTCGGCTACTGGGCATTTTACCCAGGTTGTGTGGAAAAGTAGTACCCAATTAGGTTGTGGTACAGCACAAGGCACTAAAACCATAAACGGTACTAAATACAAAGCTTTCTATGTCGTCTGCCATTATGCACCCGCTGGTAACGTCCAAGGGCAGTTTCCCGCTAATGTGTTAAAACCGTAGTCAAAAAGTTAGCAGGGGTACAGGGGAGAAATTTCCGTCTTTCTTGTTCCTTCCTCCTACTGAACTTCTGACTTCTCTTTTTCTATCATTCCCAATTTACCATTTTTAACTAATTTAAACTTTGTCCCTCGCCATTCAATAGTATTACCAAAAAAGCCACAACACCAAATTATAAATCTCACTATATCAGCAACAGGAATTAACCAAAAATACTTTTTAGTAACTGCATCATTAAGAACTTTTACCCCTATTACCCAAGCCATAATTAATCGCATGAGTAAAGTTATGGATACAACCAACAAAGAGAGAATAGAACCACCACTAGTTATTAATAATAGTAAACTAGAAACTGTGCCAAAAGTAAATATTAATCCTGCATAACCCCCAGGACGAGAAACACGAATACAACGCGCCCAACGAATTTGGCGATTGATAGAATCTAATAAATTACTATGTCCTAATCCGTGTTCTACTATATAGTTAGATAAAACTACTTTATCCCCGGCTTGAGTTGGTAAATAACCGAGTTGATAGTCGTCTGCTAAATAATCAGCTACAGCCGCAAAACCGCCAATTTTTTTTAATGTAGTTTTACGAATAACAATAGTTGAACCTAAAGCAAATTTTATCCCTTCTAATTGATTACTAACTAAAATACCGGGTTGAAAATCTGTGGCTGTACAAATAGCTTCTAAAATAGTAGCTATTCCTTGGGCTGTGGAACGATATAAACAGGTAACAACACCAACTTTTTCATCTTTTAGCGGTTGAATAACTGTTTGCAAATAGTCTGAACCGACGAGAATATCACTATCAGCAATTACTAAAATATCATGTTTGGCAGCGGTGACAGCATTAGCTAAGTTACTAATTTTCAAATTTGCACCCAGAATATGATCTTTCACCACCAAACTAATGTCTATTTCTGGGAATTGTTGAATTAGTTTCTCAACTACTTCTATACTAGGGTCTGTAGAACTGCGGACACTAAAAATAATTTGATATTGGGGATAATTTTGTTGACAAAATGAAGCTAAGTTGGTGTAAGTCCCCTTATCAACACCACACAGCGGTTTCAGGATAGTGACAGGGGGATGAAATTTCGGGTTTATGGGAGGGGAGTCACGCAAAAAAGCGATTCCTACGGAGCGCTTCGCTATCGCTGTATAAACCCCATAGGTGTAAAATAAAACGGCTGATAAACAAAAAATTAACATCAGGAATAGGAAATCAGGGAGTAAAACAACTGACAACTGACAACTGACAACTGACAATTGACATAATGAATCTAATTTACTTTCTTTTGCGTTCTTCTTGGACAATGGTAGCAATAGCCATTATTACAGGTTTCTTGAGTGGTGGTAGTAGCGCGGGATTAATTGCCCTCATTAGTAGTGCTGCGAGTAAAAGCAATGCTGCACCTCTGACAACTATAGCCTGGGGTTTCGTCGGTTTAGTCACCGTGGCCTTAATTACCGGCGTAATGTCCCAAATCATGTTAATTCGCTTATCTCAAAATGCGGTTTTGCAATTAAGAATGCGGTTAAGTCGGCAAATATTAGCCTCGGAATTAAGTCATTTAGAACAATTAGGAAATCCCCGCTTATTAGCAACTTTAACAGAAGATGTCCAAGCTGTAGCTAATGCTGTCTATGTCATTCCCTTTTTATGTATTGATATGTCCATGGCTTTGGGGTGTTTACTATATATAACTTGGCTATCTTGGTTAGTATTTATCATGGTTGTGGTTTTAATGATTGCTGCTATTGCTAGTTGTAAATGGTTATTAGATAGAGGAGAAAAATTATTAGCTTTAGCCCGTGAAGATCAAGATGCCTTGTTTAATAACTTTAGCACTATTACAGCCGGAATCAAAGAACTCAAACTCCACTATCAACGCCGACAATTTTTCCTCAGCAATCGTCTAGAAGCCACAGCCAGCAGATTTAGAAATCATAATGTCCAAGGTTTAACTTTGTTTGCCACAACTACCAGTTGGGGTAAATTAATATTTTTCTTTGCCATTGGTTTTGTCCTCTTTATTTTACCGCATTTATTCGCCATTGATGCCGAAACTTTATCAGGTTATATTCTCACATTTACTTATTTAATGTTGCCCATGGATAATATTTCTAATAATTTACCATTAATTAGTAAAGCCAGTGTTGCTTTACAAAAAATCGAATCTTTGGGTTTATCTTTAGCCAGTCGTGCCGAAGTTGCCACTGCACCGCCCGATTCTCCCACAAATTGGCACAGTTTACAACTTCAAAATATTACTCACACTTATTACACAGATAAAGAAGATAGTAGTTTTATTCTTGGTCCAATTAATCTTACCCTTTATCCCCAAGAATTAGTTTTTATTGTTGGTGGCAATGGTAGTGGTAAATCATCTTTAGCCAAATTAATTACAGGGTTATACATTCCTGAAAATGGCGAAATTATCTTAGATGAAAATTTGATTACCGAGGCCAACCGCGAATGGTATCGTCAACATTTTTCTGTAGTTTTTTCTGATTTTTATTTATTTGAAGAACTACTAGGATTAGAAAATAATAACTTAGATATTCAAGCCCAAAAATATTTAGAGAAATTGCAACTTGATCATAAAGTGAAAATCGAAAATGGGCAACTTTCCACTACAGCCCTTTCTCAAGGACAAAGAAAACGTCTCGCATTACTAACAGCATATTTAGAAAATCGGCAAATTTATCTATTTGATGAATGGGCTGCTGATCAAGATCCCTTATTCAAAGATATATTCTATACTCAATTACTGCCAGAATTAAAAACACAGGGAAAAACAATTTTAGTAATTAGTCATGATGATCATTATTTTCATTTAGCCGATAGAATTATTAAATTAAACTATGGTAAAATTGAATTTGATAAACTCCCACAAACTTAAAAAATCAAGACCTACGCAAAATATCTCTCAAACCCTCTTTCTCTGCGTCCTCTGCGCCTCTGCGGTTCGTTTTCCCTAATAAATAATAATTGTGAGGAATTAATCATGACAGAAGCTAAAAACGTACTGGGTACAAAATTAGAACTTTGCTGCACTTCTCCCATGACTGGCTTTTACCGCGACGGATTTTGTAGCACCGGTGGACAGGATATGGGAATGCACGTCGTTTGCGCTCAAGTTACAGAGGAATTTTTGCAATATACTAAATCCCAAGGTAATGATTTGAGTACACCTGCACCTTATTTTAGTTTTCCCGGCTTAAAACCCGGTGATTGCTGGTGTTTATGCGCTGCAAGGTGGCAAGAAGCCCTAGAAGATGGTGTAGCACCGACCGTGGTTTTAGAAGCCACTCATGCTAGGGCGTTAGAAGTTTGTAATTTAGCAGATTTGCAAAAACATCGGGTAATTCGTAATCAGGAAAATGGTTAATTAATAATTATTAGTAAAACCGATAACCCAACTGGGAATTAATTCCCAGTCTAATAGCAAAAGTCATCTAAAGATGACTAAAGAATAGAAAATTGTAAAATTGGGTAGGGGTTTAGCATTGCTAAACCCTTACAGCTATGATATCAAACTAATACCCTTATTTACCACCGTTGACGATTTCACAGCTTTCTAACAGTGCCTTTAATTCATTCTTGCTATTACTGGCAGATTTAAAACCAACCACACTAGAAATTACACCCATACCGATGTTAAGACGGGTTTGTTCAATTTTGCCACTGTAAAATAAAATGATGCTTGCAAATGGTAAAATTGCTGATATTGTACCGATGGCAATGTTAACGTTATATCCTAGCTGACTTTGCCGAATGTACGCATTGAAAGCTTGCTTTTGTTGTTCTGGGGTTATTTTGGAGTTTTGATATTACAGTTTATTAAAGTTTATGAATAAATCAAAAACACCAGCAGAGGTTATAAGTCAAGATGGAGGTGACGACACATCGAGACGATTTCGTTATCAACATACTTATGCAGCAATATTATCTTTGTCATTATTAAAAGACAAGACTGAAATAAGTGCTATATATTGTGAACACCATGAAGATATTTTAATACAGAAAGTTAACGGTAAATGTATTGGTATTCAAGTTAAAACTAAAGAGAAAGAACAATACCCATTTAAAAGTTATGATGATCAAGTAATTCAATCAATTAGAAGATTTATACAACATGAGTTAAAAAATCCTGACAAATTTGAAAAATATATAATAGCTGCTAATTGTGGATTTTATGACAAAACAAACCATAAAAATAACTTAGCATATCTATTAATTTTAGCTGGGGAGGTTGACATAGATAAAGATAATTTAGATATACATCATAAATATTTAAAGACTTTTCTTGATAAATTTAATAATGAAACAGACGAAAAAACTATTATAAAGGTATTAAAAAAAATAGAACTTCCAGATCCAGAGGATATACCAGGATTAAATGATGTAGAACATAGGTTATTTAGTAGATTATCAGAGTGTTTAACAAATCAAAATTTAACAAATATAACCAATCCACAAGTTAATGATATTAAGGACAAACTTATTTCAAAGTGTAATGCAGCTAGTTCGCTTGTTCGTCCTCTAGAAGCTGAATATTACTATCTCTTCAGTAGTCCGAGTGATCAAAAATCTAAGATAGAGATTGAAGCCAAAAAAATTACAAAAAAAACTCTTGAAGAGATAATCAATAAAGAAACACTCACAAGAGAAAACCAGATTGTAAATGAATCATCTAAACAAAAATATAGTGATGCACTTGTACCAGTCCAATTTGATGAAAATTTTGAAACTAATAGTTATTCATGTAACCCTGAACATTTTGTTGGTAGAGATAGAGAGAAAAAAAAATTTTGGGACTTTATAGACAACATAAGAAAAGGTAAAGCCGAAAAACACCTTATTTGCTTTGAAGGTAATTATGGTATGGGAAAATCATCTTTAATTTTGAAATTACAATCAGAAAGTAATAGTAAAAATGTGTTTTTTGAGCAGTTTGATACAAAAATTACAAAAACTGAACATTTTGATTTTGGGTATGTAGCAATTAAAAAAGCTATTTATAATGCAATTGATAAAAAATTCATTGACCTACCTCCATCTATATATGATGAAATAGAACCAGCAGAATATTCACTCTTCTTGCGACAACCAGCGATAAAAAAAGTATTAAACTACTTAAATGAAAATGATAAGGTTATTGTGATATTCTTTGATCACTTTGATCATCTACTAAGACAACCAAGCAGAGAAAGTACATTTGATTTTTTCGAGCAATTAATTCATGAATTCGCCTATGATAAAACAAGTATAGTCAATACTGTAGCCAAATTACGAGGGTTC
>NZ_VIKY01000245.1:0-8116 GCF_009711925.1 Dolichospermum sp. UHCC 0352
TCTCCAAATGCTTCGCCCGTACAGTTGTTAGTTGTTATTAAGCTTTTGCTAATAAAGGTGCAGCAGCTAAGAGGGTTTGGGTGTAGGGATGTTGAGGATGAGCAAAAATTTGCTTAGTCTGTCCTAATTCAACTATTTTACCACCATTCATTACGGCAATGCGATCGCACAAAAACCGCGCTAACCACAAATCATGGGTAATGAACAAATAGGTTAATTTAAATTCATCTTTTAGTTGTAACATCAAATCGAGAATTTGTGTTTGCACACTGGCATCTAACATACTCACTGGTTCATCACATATTATCAGTTTTGGCTTAGTAATTAAAGCCCTGGCTATAGCTACCCGTTGTTGTTGTCCTCCAGATAAATCGGCGGGATAACGGTGATAATAGAGTTCTGCTGGGGTTAAACCCACTTTTTCCAACATCCATAAAACCTGTTCTTTAGCTTTTACAACAATATCCATATTATGAATTAATAAAGGATCTGCTATACTTTGTCCTACCGTCATCGCTGGATTTAAACAAGCATGAGGATCTTGAAATATCATTTGGATTTGTCTCCGAGAAGAACGGATTTCTTGCCGAGATAAACTGGTTAATTCCTGTCCTAAAAATTCGACTGTTCCCGATGTCGGACTAATTAATTGTAAGATAGTTCTCGAAAGTGTACTTTTCCCACAACCAGACTCTCCAACTAATCCTAAAATTTCCCCAGCATACAATTCTAAATTAACCCCATCTACAGCTTTAACCGTTTGTCCTTCTCCTTTAAATATCCGTTCAATAAAATTCGGTTCTATGGTATAATGTTGCTTGAGTTCTGTAATTTTTAAAATGGGATTTGCCTTTTCTGTTCCCTGTTCTCTTTTCCCTGCGATGCACTGAGCTTGTCGAAGTGTTCCCTCTTCCTTTTGAATATGTAAAGCGGCTTTTAATAAAGATTGAGTATATTCATGTTGTGGATGAGCAAATACAGTTTCCGTTTTTCCCATTTCCACCATTTTACCCTGATACATTACCCCAATGCGATCGCAATATTCCCCCACCATTGCTAAATCATGGGAAATTAATAATAATCCCATATTTTCCTCTGCACACAATCGCGTTAGTTCTTGGAGAATCTGAGCAGAAACAGTCACATCTAAACTAGTCGTTGGTTCATCAGCCACAATTAACTTAGGACTTAAAAGTAAAGCTAAAGCAATAGCTACCCGTTGACGCATTCCCCCGCTAAACTCATGGGGGTACTGACTCCAACGACTAGCGGGAATTTTCACCTTTGCCAAAGTCGCTAAAGCCTTTTCCTTCGCTTGCTGTTTCGATAATTCCGGTAAATGGGCTTGTAGAGTTTCAATACAGTGATTCCCAATTGTCATCAATGGATCAAGGCGCGTCCTGGGGTCTTGAAAAATCAAAGCTACCGCTTCACCTCGAAACTTTTGCATCTGAATTGGTGTCAAATCTAATACTGATTCCCCTTGAAAATTTACTATTCCTTCAACGCGACTAGAGGCAGGCAATAAACGCATTATCGCTCTTCCAATAGTGGATTTACCACAACCGGACTCTCCCACCAATCCCATTCTTTCGCCAGGCTTGAGAATAAAAGATACACCATCAATCGCCCAGCTTTCTACCTCTCCACTCCGTCGCGGATAAGCCACACGGAGATTTTCAACACTCAATAAAGCTTCACTCATAATTAATTATTTTATAACCTTTAATATTGTTGGGGATTCATCATAACTCGACCAGGATTAATCAATCTATAGATTATAGATAATGGGTATGATAGATAACCTCTAAAAAACGACTATTAATTTACACATCTTTACAATTCGCCATCTGGGGAAGAGAGTGAGTTGGGTAAACACTTGATGGCGATGTTCCTGATTACAGCCATATAACAGCGATCTTAGTAGATAAATTATCTAAAGTGTCTATTACATTGTTTAAAGTTATGTAGCCTTTTGCTTACAAGCTATCAAGCCCTGGGGTAAACTATGCCTTGATTATGATTCTTTCACTCCAGAAGAACACCCGCAAGGAGCAGTTTTTTAAATGTCTCATACCGTTAAAATCTACGACACCTGCATTGGCTGTACACAATGCGTCCGCGCTTGCCCTACGGACGTGCTAGAAATGGTTCCTTGGGATGGCTGTAAAGCCGCTCAAGTGGCTGCTTCTCCCCGCACCGAAGACTGTGTAGGTTGTAAGCGTTGTGAAACTGCTTGCCCCACCGACTTCTTGAGTATTCGCGTTTATCTAGGCGCTGAAACAACTCGCAGCATGGGCTTGGCTTACTAAGAATTTCATTTCTAAATTCTTGGTACTTTAGTGCTGAGGAGTGAAAACGGGAGAAACATCAAGATTCTTTCCTCATTCCTCAGCATTTTTTGTCAGTTGGTAGGGGCGAAGCATTTGGAGAAGCATGTCTCGCAACTACCAATAATTTATCTTCCAAATGCTTCGCCCGTACAGTTGTCAGTTGGTAGGGGCGAAGCATTTGGAGAAGCATGTCTCGCAACTACCGATAATTTATCTTCCAAATGCTTCGCCCGTACAGTTGTCAGTTGTCAATGACCAATCACCAATTCCAGCAACTATACTTAAAATTTAATCATCCTGAAACCGGAGTGGTTTAAGCAATGTGTGGAATAGTTGGATATATAGGCACTCAGCCAGCGACAGATATTTTACTGGCTGGACTAGAAAAATTAGAATATAGAGGTTACGATTCAGCCGGAATTGCCACTATTTTGGCAGGTGACGTGCATTGTGTCCGAGCTAAAGGCAAATTACTCAACCTGCGTTCTAAACTGGAACAAATCGAAAATCCTGCCCAAATAGGGATTGGTCACACACGCTGGGCAACTCATGGTAAACCAGAAGAGTATAATGCCCATCCTCATCTAGATACGGCATTGCGGATAGCAGTGGTACAAAATGGGATAATTGAGAACTATCGAGAATTGCGGGAACAATTAAAAGCATTAGGACATGAATTCCGTTCAGAAACAGATACAGAAGTAATTCCCCATTTGATTGCTGAGTGTTTAAAGCATTCTCCTGAAAATCCTCTTTCCCCTTCAGTATTTTTAGACGCTGTGCAGGAAGCTGTCAGTAAATTAGAGGGGGCTTATGCTATTGCGGCTATTTCTGCTGACTACCCCGATGAGTTGATTGTAGTTCGCCAACAAGCGCCTTTAGTCATTGGTTTTGGCCAAGGTGAGTTTTTCTGTGCTTCCGATACCCCGGCGATTGCCCCCTATACCCGCGCTGTATTGTCCCTAGAAAACGGCGAAATTGCTCGTTTGACTCCTTTAGGCGTGGAGGTCTATAACTTCGCTGGACATCGCTTAAAAAAGCATCCCCGCACTTTGAACTGGAATCCCATTATGGTGGAAAAACAGGGATTCAAACATTTTATGCTCAAGGAAATCTATGAACAACCGGGAGTAGTGCGGGATTGTTTGGAGGCTTATTTCCCTGCTAGTTCGGAATCACCAGTAAAATTAGATTTACCGGCAGATTTTTATGCAGATTTAGAACAAATTCAAATTGTCGCTTGTGGTACAAGTTGGCACGCTGCATTAGTAGGTAAATACTTATTAGAACAATTGGCAGGAATTCCTACTCAGGTACAATATGCTTCGGAATTTCGGTATGCACCATCACCGCTAACGCCTCATACTTTGACTATTGGCGTAACTCAATCTGGAGAAACTGCTGATACTTTGGCAGCTTTGTCTATGGAAAAAGACCGCCGACAAGGGAAGGAAGCTAAGTATCAAGTACGACTTTTGGGGATTACTAATCGTCCAGAAAGTAGTTTAGGTAATATGGTGGCGAATATTATCAATACTCATGGGGGAATTGAAATTGGTGTGGCGGCAACGAAAACTTTTGTGGCACAATTAATGGCGTTTTATGCTTTGGCTTTAGATTTAGCTTATCGTCGTCAGGAAATTAGTGATTCGAGATTTGAGGAAATTCTTACAGGTTTACGTCAGTTACCAGGGGAAATTGAAGCGATTTTAGAAACGCAAGAACGTTATATTGAACATTTAGTACATGATTTTTCAGAAACCAAAGATTTTATCTTTATTGGTAGGGGAATTAATTTTCCCATTGCGTTAGAAGGGGCTTTGAAATTAAAGGAAATTAGTTATATTCATGCGGAAGGATATCCAGCAGGGGAAATGAAACATGGACCAATTGCGTTGTTAGATGCGAAAGTTCCGGTAGTAGCGATCGCTGTTCCTGGTAGTGTATATGAAAAGGTAATTTCTAACGCTCAAGAAGCAAAAGCCAGAGATTCCCGGTTAATTGGGATAACTTCTGTTAAAGATGGGGAAGCAGCGGAGATTTTTAATGATTTAATTCCGGTTTCTGAAGTTGAGGAAATTCTGTCTCCAATTCTCACGGTTATTCCGTTGCAATTGTTAGCTTATCATATTGCGGCGCGGCGGGGTTTGGATGTAGATCAACCCAGGAATTTGGCGAAATCGGTAACAGTTGAATAAATTCTAAGTAGGTCGGCGTTAAAAGAATGCAGAATTTAGAATTTAGAATTTAGAATTACGTTTTGCAACGGGGATTTTACCCCGACGCAAAACCCGCTGCTTGTAGAAGCAGGGGACTTTAACCCCCAAAGGTAAGTTAAAAATTATCGTTGTGGAAAGGCAAGAGGTAATACTTCGACTTCGCTCAGTAACCAGAGGCAAGAGGCAAGAGTGAAGAGGTTTTTGGAGATTTTACTTTTCTTTACACAATTTGGTTTTATTATGTTGACCTACTTAGCGCAATTTTACACAAGAACAGGCTAAATTGTTTTTGGGAGATGTCTAATGAATAAATTAGTGAAACAAGGATTAGTTTGGTTAGGTGCAGCTATGATTGCAGTTAGCTTAATAGCGTGTGATAGTTTGTTTGCTCCTCAAGGTGATCTAGTGGAACGGGTAAGTGATGGTGATACATTAATATTGAAAAGTGCTGATGGTAAAAAGTTTACGGTGCGGTTTGCTTGTATTGATGCTCCAGAAATAGCGCATTCTCAGACAGAAAAGAAGAGTAAAATTACTCAAGATGTCAATCAGTTTGTTTGGGGTATGAAAGCGAAAACACGGATAGAGGAACTGATTAAACAAACAGATAATCGTGTAAAGTTAAATATTACAGATAGCGATCGCTATGGGAGAAAAGTTGCTGAAGTTCGTTCAAAAGATGGTACGTTTTTACAGGAAGTCTTGTTAAAAGAAGGATTAGCTAAAGTATATCGTCCCTATTTAAGCAAATGTCCTAGTAGGGATATTATTCAACAAGCCGAAGCACAAGCGCAAAAACAAAGGATTGGTATTTGGAGTGATCGAAAATTTATTGATCCTTGGGATTATCGGAAAGCAAATAATTCACATAGAATGAAGAGAACCACTGATCTAAAATACAGCGGTTTCCGCTCTTATGAGGTACAAAGTTGAATCATGAAACTCTTGTAGTGCGGGCATCTTGCCCGCTAGATAAGTACCTCATAACACCGGGAAGTGCTGTATTAAGCTGCTTTGTTCTGAGAATACAAATATTGTTGAAACTCGATAAATACTTCGCTGATATTAGCAACGCTTCCTAATTGTGTCACAGCATCTCTAACAGTATGATATTTCAACTCTAACAGTTGTGGTAATTTAGCCCGATCTAATTCCTCTACTCCATCTTTAATATATTGATCTAGAACAAAGTCGAGAAACTCCTGCTGTTTACCAATATATCGAGAGAAAATTAAGGATTTATGGGCTAAAACTCGTTCTTTGCGGCTAATAGGTGTGGAATCATAAGCAATATAAGCTAATACATCATATAAATCACTTTTTTCAGCATTAATTAACCGACTAATTTCTGTTAATTGTTCTGAATCATAACCCTTTTCTGATAAACCTGCTAATAGGGCTTTACGAGTATCTGGACGACTCCAAATAGTTCTTAATTCGGCTTCATTTTTGAATAATTCGGGAATTTCCCCAAAAAGACGTTCTATAAATTCTTCCGCGCTCATGGGTTTACCGTCTGGACTCCAAAAGCTGGTAGATATCTGATGTTGAATAGTCCGCTCTTTCCCATCAGCTAATTTAATTTTAATGGTTTTAGGAGTTGAGATTTCTATATTTTCTTTTGGATCTTGATCTGTTTTTCTATCTTGATCAAATGGAGATAATTCCCGTTCTTTTCTGTGGGTAACTATCACAGGTTCTTGAGGTTCTCCGTCCCATTCAGGATCATTACAATGCTCGTAAGCTTTGACAAAATCATAAATAGTAAAATAGTCTTTTCCATCATATAAACGCGTCCCCCGACCGATAATTTGTTTAAATTCAATCATGGAATTGATAGGACGCATTAAGACAATATTCCGCACATTGCGAGCATCAACCCCGGTAGAAAGTTTTTGAGAAGTTGTTAAAATAGTGGGAATATTTTTTTCATTATCTTGAAAAGTTTTCAGGTGTTGTTCTCCTAATTTCCCATCATTGGCTGTTACCCGTACACAGTAATTAGGATTATTACTAATCTTCATTTGATTGATTAGATCTCGCACTGCTAGGGCGTGATCTTGGTTAGCACAAAATACCAAAGTTTTTTGATTTTGGTTGATTTCTGTCATGAATAATTGCACCCGGTAGCGTTCCCGTTCCTGAATTTCAATAATGCGGTTAAAGTCGCTTTCGGTGTAGGTTTTTTCTGCATCTATTGCACCTTCGATGACATCATCATCAAGGCTGTAAGTATATTCATCTAGGGTAGTTTCGATTTGTCTGACTTTGAAGGGAGTTAAAAACCCGTCGTTAATGCCGTCTTTGAGGGCGTAGATATAAACTGGATCACCAAAATAAGCGTAGGTATCGGCGTTGTGTTCGCGTTTGGGGGTGGCTGTGAGTCCCAGTTGTACAGCGGGTGAGAAGTATTCTAATATGCCTCGCCAGGTGCTTTCGTCTTTTGCTCCTCCTCGATGGCATTCGTCAATAATGATAAAATCAAAGAAGTTGGGAGGATAGTCGTTAAATTTGGGAGTGGGATTACCTTCTTGATCTTTTCCGGTCATGAAGGTTTGGAAAATGGTAAAGAAGACGCTGCCATTTTTGGGGACTCGTTTTTTCTTGCGAATCTCTTCAGGGTCTATGCGGACTAGGGCATCATCAGGAAAGGCGGAAAAGGAATTGTAGGCTTGATTGGCTAAAATGTTGCGATCTGCTAAAAACAGGATTCGCGGGCGGTGTGTGGGTTTTTGACTGAGATTCCAGCGACTTTGAAACAGTTTCCATGCCAGTTGGAAGGCGATAAAGGTTTTACCTGTACCTGTGGCCATTGTTAATAAAATTCGGTTTTGTCCTTGAGCGATCGCTTCTAAAACATATTTGATAGCATTATGTTGATAATATCGAGCCTCCCACGTACCGCTTTTATCTTCAAAGGGAATAGCTGCAAATAAATCACGCCATGTATTTTCTTCCCTTCGACTCCCTTCGACTTCGCTCAGGGCAAGTCGCTCAGGGAACTCATTAAAGGTGGCTTCCCATAGCTCATGGGGGGTGGGATATTGATTTATATAACTTTCTTTCCCGGTGTGCATATCTACTTGGTAGATGCCAATACCATTGGTAGAGTAAGCAAAGCGAGTTTGTAATTTTTCGGCGTATTTTTTGGCTTGTCCTAAACCTTCGGTGTCGGGTAAGTCGCGTTTTTTGGCTTCAATAACGGCGAGTTTTTCCCCACGATAAACTAAGACATAATCAGCGATGTCTGCTTTTGCTCGTTTACTGTTGCCAATTAAACGACCAGGGGCGATGACTTCGCGGCGAATACGGCTATTTTCAATAACTCCCCAACCTGCGGCTGTGAGGGCAGGATCTATTAATTCGGCGCGGGTTTCGGCTTCGTTCATTATTTTTTGTCTGAATCAGGATTTCCAGGATTTGAGGATTTTCAGGATTGATTTACTTGTTTTCTGTCAGAAATAAATACTATTTGATTATATCAATAAACATCCTGTACATTTTTTGTCTGAGAGGATGTTTGAAAAGTCCCTCATGGTGTATCAAATATTTTTAGATCCCCCT
>NZ_VIKY01000246.1:0-1245 GCF_009711925.1 Dolichospermum sp. UHCC 0352
ATGGCCGATTGGGAACGGTAGATCACCTCTTCAAGCAAAAAAAACGATTTCACCCAAAAAAACTGCTATCCGAGTGTAACAAGCACTCGCAGGTTTTCCAGACAAAACCGCCAACAAAAATATTTGAATATTTCGGAATGATAGCAGTTTTTTGGCCAATGTGTTACACATGAAAACCCAAAAAACATGAAACAAATAGCCAAAACAAAACCCCTTGACTTGGCAGAAGAGGGGTTTCAAGAAAAAATAAGTTTTCAATCAGATGACAGATCCAATAGAAATAATTATAGTAGCATCTACCATAATTGTCAAGTTTCTCATTACCAAGAATTACTAAACAGCGGTATAGACCCCGGCATTATTGCTCTAAATTTTCAATCACTTGATGGGAACATCACCCATGAATACTTGCTATCCGATGCCTTAGAAAAACTAGGGGATGGGAAACAGACACCCCATAGCAGTCAATACACCACTTCGGAAGTCGCACGAATATTCAAAATGTATAACCACACCCTAGCCGGTGGGTGGTGGTGTGCTGGTGTTGACCCGTTGAATAATTATGCCCCAATGGAGTGGGGATGTTTTAAACCTGATTTCCCCCGTCTTGACTTCAATAAGAAAGACAACAAACCCGTCAAGTACGAGCATCCCTATAAATGTTCTAATCGGGCGTTTTTCCTGCGAGTGCCTAAAGGTATTTGGCAGATGATGAGCGATCGCTACGGTGTACCCATTGGGGACTACACAGAATGTTGGGAGTGGGTTATCAAGGAAAATCTCCCAATTATCTTTTGTGAGGGCGTGAAAAAAGCGGCCGCCTTACTATCCTGTGGCTTTATAGCAGTGGCATTACCCGGAATTAGTGGTGCATATCGCAAGGTTGAAACCAACCAGAAAAAACATAATTTAATCCCTGATATTCAGCTAATTGCAACGCCAAAACGTGAGATAACAATTTGTTTTGATAATGACCCAAAACCCACTACGAGAATAAATGTTAGGAAGGCGATCAACGCTACTGCTAGACTGTTAAAATCCAAAAAATGTCAGGTCAAGATTACTACTTGGAACTTCCCACAGAAGGGAATAGATGACGTTTTGGTAGTTCATGGTAAAGCAGTTATAGAAACTATCATTACAACTGCTTTACCCGTCTCCCAGTGGCAGACTCAACCATACTACCAACTATCAAGAAAAATTAACCTCAACCTAAACCAAGAAAAACTAGGGGATATCTTGACC
>NZ_VIKY01000246.1:1313-3034 GCF_009711925.1 Dolichospermum sp. UHCC 0352
CACTGCTATCTATATCCTGTATAGATGCTGTATTGATAGCATTGTCTACACTGTTTACTATGTCTACATCTTCACTGGTTAATGTTTCCAGTTCCATCTGTGTAGGTTCTGCAATGTTTCCAGTTTCAACATCTACACTGCTAAATGTTTCCTCTACTTCTGTTAAATCTTCTGTGGGTATGTCGTCACTAACTACTGTTAATTTGGTGGCAGTAGATAGGAAATGATCTACTACAGATAAAACCTCTTGATCTGTTGGGTTCTCAATATCAGGAATTAAGCGATCGCACTGTTCCTTTATTTCTCCTAACGCCGCTTTTACACCTTGACGCGATAGACGTGACTGAATACGTTTTGCTATTGTGGTTAACATGATTTAGGCTACCTTTGATAGTTGGTTAGATTGAACTTTGGACTTATAGATGAGACTTACTGCGAGAATTGGTAACAGAACAGTTCTGTTATAGAAACCTTTATTCTTGAAACCACCGCACCCTTTAAACCATCTGGAAACTGTTGACTGATTGGGGTTAATGTTTAGCTGTTCTAGAAGTTTTAGGAACTGTTCCCCCGTGATACCTTCACCTATTGCCTGTTCTATTTGTTGGGTTATTTGGGACTTGATTTTGTGGTATTGAGAGAAGTATCTTGGTGAAGTTTTTTTGAGTGAGATAAACAATTCAAACCCTGATTTTGTTAGGGGTAATTCACACGCGGTCATTGTCTTTTTGACTCGCCACCAATGCACATCATTTACCCTACAACCTGCTAAAGTTTCGTAAATTGTCCGCGATTCTTCCATAATTTCTCATGCAGTATGCACTAAGTGTAATTTGCATATTTGCAGTGCAAGTAATTCACATCCTGCTTATTTGAATTACGCATATAGCGTACTTGTACTAAGCATCTTGCATTTTAGGAGTGAACTGTTATGCACTGTGAGCATTTATGCTGTAGCTGTATTGCCAGAATTTACGCTAAAACCTTCACAATCACGCCATACAGGACTATTAAGGATGCGGTGGGGTTGCATTTACTTGGCTATAGTGATAGTATAGCATACAGTAACAGTAGTGCAAGTAGTGTTAATTCCTATTTATTGACAGAAGTGCCACAATAGGGATAATTGACACAATAACTACTACTGTTACTAATGGCTGAACCTTCTAATTCTGAGGACAAAACTATTTCTTTAAGAATTTTTATGAGTGAATCACTCAGGAATACCTTTAAAGCCGTCTGTGCCAGACAAGGTAAAAATATGAGTGAAGTTGTAACGGAATTTGTAGAGACTTACGTTACAGAACACGATCCGAATTACCAAAAATCTAACTAGCAAAAGTGCGATTCCTACGGAGCGATCGCCCACACCACACCACAGAACCATGACAACTGAACCATCCCGACTAGACCGGATAGAAGCCAATCTAGAGCGCACCACAGAACATTTAAATACAGTAACAGTCAAACTAGATACTCTAGCTAACAACGTTACTGAAATAAGCTACAAACTTGATGACTTTATCAATACAACACAGATGGTATTGGGGCGTAGCACCATGTTAGATGAGATAATCATCAACAATAACGCCCGAACTGCCTTATTAGAGGATGTGGTGGTAGGAATTAACCGCAATCTTGAGCTACATCAGCAACGGTTTGAGGAAAATCAAAGATCAACTAACGCTGCACTGGAAAGATTAGAGGCAATCTTGATCAAG
>NZ_VIKY01000024.1:0-11758 GCF_009711925.1 Dolichospermum sp. UHCC 0352
CACCAATCACCAATCACCAATCACCAATCACCAATCACCAATCACCAATCACCAATCACCAATAACTAATAACTAATAACAAACTACAATAAACCTTCCAGTTGACGACGAATACTGTCTAAATCAGAATTAACACTTTCTGGGGCAGATAGACTGGTAGGGAAGAAGTTTTTATCAGCATCCTCTATTTGTGCTTGGGCTTGCCAATCAGTTTGTTCCACGTTCGTTTCGGGTGGAATTACTAATTCACTGTTTTCAGCCACAATTTCCCAAGTATAGCCAGTGCTTTGGCAAAATTCCTGAACATCATCAGCATTCATCATCTCCACTGTCGGGATAGCGAAGTCTTGAGCTTCTAACATTAAAGCAAAACGGGTGGCATCGTCCTCTGATTCAAACATGAGGATTTTATTGCCTTCTAAACCTTGGCCATTGCTAATCCGAATGCTGTGAATTCCTTCATTATCAGTACCAGCATTGAAAATCAGTACAAAAACACGCATTATCCATCCCTTGATTGATTAGTTCTCTAATTTATCTTAAAGTTCTAGGTTGTACATTCGGGAAAATCTCTAATAATTTTTGTGTGATTGCGGGAAATCAGGCATAGACCAAAAGATATAGTTCTCTAATTTTGCCAAAAACCTAGCTGTAATTTTTGCCATCATTTGGCTATACTCTAATAGACATCTGGTGAAAATTAAATACGGGTCAGCAAGACACTACAGTAGTGTGGGCATCTTGCCCGCGTGAGCGAGACGCTCACACTACAACAAACTACTAGTAGTTAAACGTAAAATTATGTCAAAATTAGTATTTTGTATTCTTCCAGATATCTGGTAATCCAAGAGTGAAAACCTATGTCTAACTCTCCTAGTCAAAATTCTCGCCCCGCTGATTCTGGGCTTAGGCTTCTATGGTTAATGATATTGAACCGTAGTTGTTTAGGTGTAGGTGCTTTGCTATTGATAGGAATTATTTTCAGTATTTGGCGATTGCAGAATTTTGTTTACCAGGAACTAGTACCATTAGCTACCCAAAGTCTGACTACTACTCTCAACCGTCCGGTAAAACTGGGAGCAATTGAGTCCTTTTCCCTGACTGGCGTTCAGTTTGCCGCTTCTGAGATTCCCGCTACAGCCACAGATCCAGATAGGGCAAATATCAAAGCAGTAGATGTAGGTTTTGATATTTGGAAGTTAGTTATTAACCGCAATCTCCGATTGGATGTAACTTTAATTAATCCAGATGTTTATATTCAACAAGATCCCCAAGCCCGCTGGTTAACGACTACTATCACCCCAGGGAGTGATAAGGGATTGATTAAAACTGATTTGGATAAGTTACGGTTTCGGGATGCAAATTTGGTATTAGTACCGAGAAAAATGGGGGGAGATTTTTCTTTACAAGTTCCTGTAAAATTTTCTGGGATTAATGGAACTGCTCAACTCTTAAATAAAAATAAACTAATTAAATTAGACTTGGCTGCTAAGGCAGTAAGTGGGGGTGATATTTCCATTGTCGGAGATTTAATTCCTCAGAAAGTTTTAGCAGGGGATTTTCGAGTGCGAGGGCAAAATCTCCTGTCCGCAGATATTACTCGGCTTGTAACTTTACCACTGACTTTACAAAGTGGGAGAGTAAATGGTGATTTGCGAATTAAGATAACACCAAAGCAGAAAACCTTACTCTATGGCAATGCTATGATGGAGGGGGTAACACTACAAATCGCAAAAATCCCCGAATTATTCAATCATAGTCAGGGAAATCTCATTTTTGATGGACTGGTAATTAAATTAGATAATATAGTCACAAACTACGGACAAATCCCGTTCACAACATCGGGGACTATTGATCAACAAGCAGGGTTTAATTTAAAAGCACGTGTGAATGCGGTAAGTTTGGCCAATGCTCAAGCAACTTTAAAGGTAAAGTTACCATTTCCTGTGAGTGGTATAGCTCAAGCCGATTTGCAGCTAATGGGAGCAACTACTAAACCAGTGCTATCTGGTAATGTGAGGACGTTGAAAACTGCTCGAATTGATCAAGTTGATTTTGGGAAAGTTAGTAGT
The DNA here is from genome assembly GCF_009711925.1 of Dolichospermum sp. UHCC 0352. Lineage (NCBI taxonomy): Bacteria > Bacillati > Cyanobacteriota > Cyanophyceae > Nostocales > Aphanizomenonaceae > Dolichospermum > Dolichospermum sp. UHCC 0352. The sequence goes on from NZ_VIKY01000024.1 coordinate 2,073, forward strand.
AAATTTGAGCTTATTAGTAGTAAATCTCTCCTGAGAATTACGGATATTCAAGGCAAAACTACCTATGGGGGTGAGGTTAAAGGCGGGGGAATTATTAAACTTGGTAAAGTATCTGCACTGAATTTTCAACTCCGAGCGGAAAATATGCCAGGGGATGCGATCGCTCAAGTATATAATATCAAAACAGGATTCCCCATTGGCATGATCACAGCCACCGCAGAAATAAAAGGTGTAGCTGATAATACCCACACTTTCGTTAAATGGCAAGCTCCTCAAGCCCAATATCCAGTAACAGGGACAAGTATTATTAATCCTGACCGCACAGTTTCTTTTCGTGATGTAGTTGCAACTGTTGGTGGAGGTGTAGTGAATGGTAGTGGTATTTATAGTCATGATAGCAAGCGTTGGCAGGCTTCGGCTCAATCTAGCAAGATTAAATTAACATCTTTTGTTGACCAAAAACAGCAGGAAAATATTTCTCTAGCTGGGGTAGAATTTAACGGTAATTTGCAATTATCAGGAAATTCTTCACCATTTCAAATAGAGACGATTATTCCTAAAAATGCCAATATCAACATTGCTGGTGGCACAGTTAATATTTCGCAAATTAAGTTACAAGACCAAAATTTTACAACTTTATTAGTTGGGAAAGATTTACGTTTAGGAACAATTTTAAAACAGGCTAACCCAATTTTAAATAATCTCCTCGCAGGTAATTTCACTATTGTCGGTAATAGGGAAAATTTTAACCTCAAAACCTTTGCTGGAACAGGTGAAGGATTCCTCTCTGTTGGTGGAGGGAGAATTAAAGCTGCTAATATTCAAGTTGCAGAAGGTCGCTATCAGGCGAAAATTCAAGCGGAAAATGTCCCCCTGACAAAGTTAGCATCTGTACCACCACAATTCCAAGGAAATATAGCCGGTCAGTTGCAAGTAACTGGTTCGGTCGAGTCGTTCCAACCAGAAACTATTCAAGGGGAGGGAAAAGGCAGCTTGAAATTACCAAGTGGTACAGTTACAGCCTCTTCTATTCAACTTAATAATGGTAATTATCAAGCATTGTTGGCTACTTCAGGTTTACAATTAAACCCTTTCAATCAGCAGTTAAAAGGACAGTTGGGAGGAAAGTTGCAAGTATCGGGAAATGTGACTGCTTCTAAATTAGCAGATGTGGCTGCTGTTGGTCAGGTGCGCTTTAGTCAAGGTTTACAAGGTTTTGATTCACCTATTCAAGCTGATATCGGGTGGAATGGAGAAAAGCTAACTGTTGATAGTTCTAATAATGCTAACTTTCAAGCTAAAGGTTATTTATTAGCTAATGCTAAGAAAGCAGGTATCCCAGAAATTACGCAATTAAATTTTAATGTTCAGGCAAAAAATTATAGTCTGCAACGGTTGCCAGTGCAACTACCTGATACTGCGGATATTGCTGGCAACTTAGATTTTAGCGGACAAGTGACAGGAAAACCCACTGCACCAAATATTATAGGTAAGTTGGGGTTACGGAATTTCCAAGTTCAGGAATTTGCTTTTGAACCATTATTGACTGGTAATGTGAATTCTGGATCAGGACAGGGGTTAAGTTTAGATGTTGCAGGTGTAAAGGAACGGATAGCAATTAATTTAGATGGTAACAATCGCCCCAAATCGTTTTTAGTTCAGTGGCAACAAGCATTGCTATCAGGTGCAGCAACGGGATCTGACTGGGGTGTGAATGTGGCTAATTTCCCATTAAAAGCTTTAAATATACCTGTACCAGCAAATACTCCTTTAAGTCCGGGAGGAGTGAGAGGATTATTAACAGCAAATTTGCAAATTAATTCGCAGACATTTGCCACAGCAGGAAATATAGCCATTGAAAAACCCGAACTTGGCCGGATTAAAGGCGATCGCTTTAGGACACAACTGCGCTATGATAACAATACATTCGTCCTTCGTGATAGCGAACTTCGCAAAGGTGAAAGCAGATATAGCTTTGATGCCAATATCAAACCGTGGGCAAAAAAACCGCAACTGCGAGCAAAAATCAACATTGAAAAAGGCAACATTCAAGACTTTTTGAATGCGGCTCAAATCTTTGATATGGAAGACTTCCAACGTGGTTTAAAAGCACCGACTTACGGCAAGTCTGCGGACTTAACCACCAACTCCCAAGGATTACCTTTAGAGTCTCTATTGACCCAAATCCAACGGTTATCAGAAATTGATGCCCTACTAACTACCCAACAACAACAACGGTCTACGGCTAAACCTATCCCAGATTTAAGAGACTTAAAGGGGATTTTGCATGGGAATATTTTTATTAATACTGCCACAACGGACGAACCCAGGATAAAATTTAACCTCCAAGGAGAAAACTTCACCTGGGGTAAATCAACAGAACCAAGCCGCTTTTATCGTGCGGAACAAGTCATAGCTAAAGGTAGTTTTGAAGAAGGAATTTTCCGTTTCCGACCTTTACGAATTCAATCTCAGCAAAAAATAATTGCCTTTACAGGTAACATTGGTGGTCAGGCGCAATCAGGTCAATTGAAAATCGAAAACTTTCCCATTCAGCGACTAAATAATTTGGTGAAACTGCCACTGGGAATTGGCGGTAAGCTGAATATTACCGCAGCAATAGCTGGGAGTATTATCAATCCTCAAGCTAGAGGAGAATTAAGCATTACAGAAGGAACAATTGATCAGAAATCAGTGGAATCAGCTAATACTAGTTTCAGTTATGCTAACGGACGTTTAAATTTTGGTAGTAAAGTAACGGGAGTGGGAGTAGGGACTGAACCTGCAAATATTAATGGTAGTATTCCCTATACTTTGCCCTTTGCTTCTGAAAAATCAAACAGTAATCAAATTACCTTAGATATCAATGTCAAAAATGAAGGTTTAACAATTCTCAATCTGTTTACTAATGAGATATCTTTTGAAAAAGGACAAGGGGAATTAGATTTAAAAGTTCGGGGAACTCAACAACAACCTTTCGTTAAAGGAACTGCTTCTCTCGATAATGCTACTTTTAGATCCTCAGCCTTACCAGGAAAGTTAACCAATGTGAATGGTAAAGCAATTTTTGATTTAACCCGTGTGTTTATAAAAAGTCTCGAAGGTAAATTTAGTGATGGTAATATTCAAGCCGCTGGAGAATTGCCAATTTTTAATAGTCGAGATACCAAAATAGATGTGCCGCTAATTGTGACTTTAAAACAATTAGTTTTAAATCTCAAGGGGTTATATCAAGGAGGTGCTAATGGTAATTTAGAAATTACTGGTTCTGTGCTGAAACCAATAATTGGCGGTAATATAGAATTATTTGATGGTCAAGTGTTGTTAACAGAATCTCCAGATGAGAATTCAGCAGCTAAGAAAATTGGCAACCAAAACAAACCAGATCCAGAAAATAAAATTACTAGGTTAAATAATTTAGGATTAAAATTAGGTAGAAATATCCAAATTGTCAAACCACCAGTTTTTAAATTCCAAGCTTCTGGAGATCTAATTGTTAACGGTTCTTTAGTTGAACCGATACCAGAAGGAACTATTAAGTTAAATAAAGGTGCAGTAAATTTGTTTACTACCCAATTAAATTTAGCAAAAGGTCATGAACACACCGCTACTTTTAGCCCTCGTCAACCCCGTGATCCTAATTTGGATATTCGGCTATTTGCGAAGATTCTAGATGTAACTCAAAATAGTGATATTAGCAGACAAGGTTCTACAGGTTTAGCCGGGTTGGAAACAGTCCGAGTTGAAGCCAGTATTAATGGTTTAGCTAGTCAAATTAATGATAACTTACAACTAAAAAGTAATCCTTCTCGTTCAGAAACACAAATTGTCACTTTGTTAGGAGGTGGACTTATTGACAATCAAGGACGTAGTGACAGTAATCTGGGTTTAATTAATATTGCTAGTTCGGCTGTTTTCAGTAATTTCCAAGGTGCATTTAATGAAATTGGTGATGCTTTTGGTTTAAGTGAATTGCGGATATTTCCGACTATTGTTTCGGAAAGACCAGCAGCGGGAAGAAATAACTCATCTTTAGAATTAGCTTTAGAAGCCGGAATTGATATTTCTCCGAAATTTTCCCTTTCTACTATTAAGATATTAACAGCAAATGATCCTTTGCAATGGGGGATTAATTACCGGATAAATAATCAATTTCGTCTTCGTTCTTCCACTAATTTAACTGATGATAGCCGGGCTGTAATTGAGTTTGAACGGAAGTTTTAAAAATTACCAATGATCACAAGTAATATCTAACAGTTGTGACAATACGACTCTTTTTTGCTCGTAAAGCAGTCTTCAAAAACAAAGTTGTTTGGTTATGTAAAATACTATCCCACCAATTTCGAGGGACAAAAACGGGAATAATGATAGTTGTGAAAACACCTGGGTGACTTTCCTGGAACTGACCAACAAAATCTACAATTGGCTCAATTACTGAACGATAAGGAGAATCAATAATTTCCAAAGGAATATCGGATTCTAGATTCTGCCATTTTTCTTGGAGTTTTTGCCGATCTGTAGAACCAATATCTACGTGAACAGCGACAATTTCATCTGCAATTGTCCGCGCATAGTCTAAAGCTTCTACTGTTCCTCGGTTTAGCTGTCCGACGACAACTACCGCAGGGTGGGTGATAATTTCTGGCTTGGGAACGGAGATATAACTCCGGGGTGCTAACTCCTGAATACTAAGACGTTGAGCTACATATTGATAATGTTGATGAATAACTGCAAATAAAGTCACTACTAAGGGAATTGCTACCACTACTAACCAAGCACCTAAGAGGAACTTAGTAGAAATTATGACTAATAATACTATTAAGGTAGCAAATGCTCCTAAAGCATTCATAATTGCACTGGCACGCCAATTTCTGGTTTGTCCTTCAAACCAGTGACGAACCATACCAGCTTGGGAAAGGGTAAAGGAAGTAAATACACCAACTGCGTAGAGAGGGATAATGGCGTTAACTTGACCTTTGAAGATAATGGCTAAAATTCCTGCACAGGTACTAAGGAGAATAATCCCGTTAGAGTAGACCAAGCGATCGCCTAATAGAGACAATTGGCGGGGTAAAAATCCATCTCTGGCTAAAAAATAACACAGTCTGGGAAAATCTGCATAACTGGTATTAGCAGCTAACATCAAAACCAACAGGGTAACAACTTGCAGGAAATAGTAAACAGGCCCTGTTCCCAAAATTGCTCTCCCCAAAAGAGAAACTACTGTTTGTCCTTCTCCGGGAACAATATGATAAATGTTTGCCAAGTAAGTGATACCTACAAACATGAATCCCAAAATTACTCCTAAATACAACAAAGTCAGCCGAGCATTTTTCGATTCTGGAGGTTTAAAAGCTAACACCCCATCAGATATTGCCTCGCTTGTTGGTAAGGATTTACCGAGAAAAAATTCTTTAACCTGTGGGTAAAAGGACATAAAAAGTCCACTTAGTAAATAAGTTAATTGATACTTGTCTGAAAGTAAACTCAAACCTAAGTTTACAGAATATAACAATTCTGGCAGATTTATGACAAATTAACTAATAATTGCTACTGAAAACTAACTACTGAAGCACTTCTTAAACCTTGAATGGTAGAAATTACTTGGTTGGCAACTTGATCAATTTCCTCAACTGTATTAAATCTCCCCATCCCAAATCGCATGGAAGCATAAGCTAATTTATCCGAATGTCCCAATGCTTTCAACACATAGGAAGGGGCAACATTATTAGAAGAACAAGCAGAACCCGAAGATACCGCTACTGTTGATTGTAACCCTAATGAAAGTGCTGCACCATCTACACCTTCCACACTAATATTTAAGTTTCCTGCTAATCGGTTTTGAGGATGTCCATTTACATGAATTCCCCCGACAGTAGATAACTGTTGCCACAATCTTGCTCTTAATGCTGTTAATCGTTGATTTTCGGTTTCTTGTTCTGAATCAGCAATTTCTACAGCTTTACCAAAACCGACAATTTGCGGTGTGTATAAAGTCCCAGAACGCATTCCTCTTTCATGTCCTCCCCCATGTTGTTGGGAAGCAAGTTTAACTCTAGGGTTACGTCTGCGGACATATAAAGCCCCAATTCCCTTTGGTCCATAGACTTTATGGGCTGTGAGAGACATTAAATCAATATTCATCTCTTCTACATCTAAAGGGATTTTACCAATAGCTTGGGCTGCGTCTGTGTGCAAAATAATTTGCCTTTGCCGGCACATTTCTCCAATTTCGGCTATTGGTTGTAAAACCCCAATTTCATTATTTGCAGCCATTACAGATACTAAAATTGTATCATGACGCAAAGCTTTTGCTAACTGATTTAAATCAATTAATCCATCTTTTTGTACTGGCAAAATTGTAATATCAAAACCAAGACTTTTTAAATATTCGCAAGGATCTAAAACTGCTTTATGTTCCGTGGCAATAGTCACAATATGCTGACCTTTTTGGAAATAAGCTTCAGCAATACCTTTAATAGCTAAATTATTTGCTTCCGTTGCACCACTGGTAAAAACAATTTCTTCGGGGGTAGCATTAATTGCTTTTGCTAAAATTTCCCGTGTTTGTCTAACAGCAGCTTCCGATTCCCAACCGTAAATATGGCTAATACTCGCCGCATTACCAAACTTTTCGGTAAAATAGGGAATCATAGCAGCCATTACCCTTTCATCAACGGGGGTAGTAGCATGACAATCGAGATAGATAGGACGACTGGACATAATTAATTCAGAGTTAATTCAAAATTTGACTTAGTTTTTTTAAGATTCGGAAAACTTGATAAAGTTCGTTTTCTCGACGATACAAAGTAAATCTGTCTGACAAAGCATATCTAGGTTGATCTTTTTGCAGAAGTTTGATAAATTGAAAATCTTCTCCATTAATGACTAATGAATATACAGGATAATCAGGATGAGGATTAGCCAGCATATAAGTAAGTGCTTGAGGTATGGCTTGTGCAAGGGAAAAAGCAGTTTTTTTAGATTCAATTACCAATAACCATAATTGTTGCTGAATCACTAAAACATCAATTCGGCCTCTGATAACTTCGTCTTCATTTTCGACGGCAATTTCTATTGATGATTCACTTCTAATCAAGAAAGGTTCATCATAAAATCCAGCTAAACTGAGTAAGGGAGATAAAACAACTAACTTTACGGTTTCTTCTGATAAAGGAGGATGTTTAACCAATCGGAGAAAATGAAATTTTACTTTGTCTAGATATTGCTTTTCTAAATCAGAAATTTCTGGCAAATGTTCCCACCATTCAGGAAAAAACGCTTCACTGTCGGTTTGTTCTAAACTAAATCTTTCTTCTAAATAGGCAATGCCTATATTTTGTGCTTGGATGAACTGAACCATAATACAAATAATAGGATGTCAGGAGTCAGGAGTTAGGAGTTAGGAGGTAGAATTGTTGAGAATAGCTTTTGCATAACTATCTAATAATCTACTAACCTCTTGTAGTTTTAACATTGATTCTGATGTATTAGCATATCCTAAATCTTTTGTGAGAATAAGATAGTATCTACATTCTTCCAGAGAAGCTTGTGCAATATTCATAAATCTTACTTTATCTAAATCTCCTTTTTTCTTAAAGCCCTCAGCGATATTTGCAGGAATAGAAATTGATGCGCGTCTAAATTGAGAAGCGAGTCCATATATTTCGGATTTAGGAAAATTCCCAGTTATCTGATATACTTCTAACACAAATTGATGTGCTTTTTGCCAAACTATTAAATCTTCAAATGTTCTCGCAGGTTGCATTTATTCTAACTCCTGACTCCTGACTCCTGTTTGATAAAAGTTTAAATAGCTGCTAATTCCTTGATTTTTTTAAGTACAGCTTCAGCATGACCTTTTGTTTTGACATTCGGCCAAGCGTAGGCGATGCTTTTATTAGGTGAAATCAGGAAGGTGGAACGGGCAACCCCCATATATTCTTTACCCATAAACTTCTTTAAACGCCATGCACCATAAGCTTCTATTAATTGATGTTTAGGATCAGTTAAGAGGGTAATTGATAAATTGTGTTTGTCAATAAATTCACAATGAGATGCGGCAGAGTCGGGACTAACGCCGATAATTTTCGCGCCTACTGTAGTAAATTCTGAGGATAATTCTGTAAAGTCTTGAGCTTCTGTGGTGCAGCCAGGTGTATTATCTTTAGGGTAAAAATAGAGAACTAGCCACTGATTTAGATCGGCAATATTAACTAAATTATTGTTTTGGTCTGGGGTCGAAAAATCTGGTGCAGGTTGGCCAATTTGGGGAATATTGCTCATATATTAGTTAGAGGGTGATAAATTGGGAATAGATGAAAATTATAGTGAAATTAGGCACTCACACTGGATTCAATTTCTCGTCTGCGAGGGACATCATAAACCATAAAATCATGAGCCATAATTGTTTTCGGAAAAATTGCCTTTGCTTCTTTAAGTAAGTCTTTTAATTCAATGGTATTACCTGGAGCATAGCGGGGGCTAAAATGTGTCATAATCAGTTTGCGAACTCCGGCAATGTATGCTGTTTGCGCGGCCATTGTGGTTGTAGAATGTAACCGCTGAAAAGCCATTTCTGAATCTTGATGAGCAAACGTTGCTTCATGAATTAACACATCTGCATCTTGTGCTAATTGTACTGCACCATCACAATAAACTGTATCTGTACAATAGGCAATTTTCCGACCAATTTCTGTGGAACCACATAATTCACTGCCATTAATTACTCTTCCGTCTGCCAGGGTGACTGTTTCACCGCGCTTGAGTTGTCCATAAATTGGACCTGAAGGAATTTCTAAGGCTTTGGCTTTGTCTATATCAAAGCGTCCGGTTCTATCTTTTTCTGCTACTCGGTAGCCAAAAGCAGGAATGCGGTGATGTAAAAGACCACAGCTAACTGTAAATTCATCATCTTCATAAACTACCCCCGACTGCACAGTATGCACTTTAATGGGGTAAGAAAAATGGGTATGAGAGTAACGGGAAGCGGCTTGTAAGTATTCGTTTAATCCCGATGGACCATAAATATCAATTTTGTCTACATTACCTGCTAAACCGCAACTGGCAAGCAATCCCATTAAGCCAAAAATATGATCACCGTGCATATGGGTGACAAAAATTCGGGATAGTTGGCTAACTTTTAAATCACTCCGCAAAATTTGATGCTGAGTTCCTTCCCCACAGTCAAATAACCACAATTCTGCTCGTTGTGGTAACCTCAGTGCCACGCTGGAAACGTTGCGTGATCTTGTAGGTACACCGGAACTAGTCCCTAAAAATGTAATCTGCACGGCGTTTTTTAGCTGTCCTTTTGCTCAATATAGTTGTTGATTCTCTATCTTGGCACAGTATTGGCACAGTCAGCTATTTGAGAAAAAGTAAAATATCAAGATTTTCTAATTTTCCTAGTTTTTATTGCCACCAAAAAGAATTTGCTAAAGGCCAAGATAATTCACAAAGAGTACCTTGAGGATAAAGGGAAACTCGCCTAAATTTACCTTTAATTTGTTGGGCTAAATTTTTAAATTGTTTTGTCCCCCAACCTTCTTTTGATGAGTTAATTCCTAAACCATTATCCATAATGCTTAGACCCGGATTTCTCACAAGCGAAAAAAAATATTCATAAAAAGCGAAAAAAAGGAAGTTTATTTGATACATAAATAGCAAAGATGAAAAAAGGAAAT
>NZ_VIKY01000247.1:0-1537 GCF_009711925.1 Dolichospermum sp. UHCC 0352
TTGCAATGCTAATAACTTCATTCTTGCTTCCCCAGCATTATCAGCTAAATCAGCAAATTCCACAAACCGCCGTAATTCCTTCTTTAATAAATTCCGTTCTACTTCAATAGTTTCTCTATCTAAATCTGGCGGTAAAACAATCATATCAAAAATTGTTGCCCGTTCCTTCCCAGGGTGAGGACGCAAAACCCGTCCCCGACGTTGGATAAATTGCCGGGGATTTCCCGAACTTGATAAAATTACTGCGGTTTGAATAGCGGGAATATCCACACCTTCATCTAAACACCGAATTGCGACTAAACCCTGTAATTCTCCACTTTCAAATTGACGACGTAAAATTTCTCTTTCTTCCAAAGAAGTATTTGCTGTGTAGGTACTGACTTTATAACCTAATTCTCCTCCCAAAATTTGAGCAACAGCTTTGAGTTGACGCAGAGAATAACGTTGTCCGATTTCTTGAGAACCATCACTACAATAAAACAATGTATGGGTAGTTCCTCGACGAGTTGCCATTAACTCTTGTAAGGCTGTTAATTTATTTTCTGCAGTGCCAACTAACCGCGCCCTTTGCATTAATAATGATTTGATATCTTCGTTGTCTTCAAAATCTCCCATTTCCCCCATATCTCGATCTCGATAAAGGAGAGAACGCCCAATTTTTTTGGTTAATTTTAAATAAGCGATACTCTCCGTTTCTGTCAATTCTACCAATACCGGATTATAGATATAATGAACTAATGCACCTTGAGAAATCGCATCCTGTAAACTAAATTCAGGTTGGAGAATATGACCAAAATAATCTAATAAAGATTCTGTACCATCATCATCAAAATATCTTTCTGGTGTGGCTGATAAAGCTAGACGTAAACCCACATTTCGGGGTAAACTTTCCTCTAGTTTCGGTGCGCCTAAATTATGAGCTTCATCACCAATAATCAACGTTTTCGGCGGAAAATATTTAAGTTGTGTCTGAAAACCATCACCAATTAAAGTCGAGTTAGTGGTAATTATCGTCACGAAATCTTGAGAACCAGAACACAGATTATAGATTTGTGTAGAAAGTTGACTTTGCCAACTGCGTAAATTATCAAAGGCTAAAATCGGCTGTAAGTTAAATTTCTCACATTCTCTACCCCACTGGGTAACAAGATGACGATAGGGACACACCACCAACAAGACTTGTAAACCAATTTGCTGGTACAATTCACAAGCGATCGCTAATGCAGTAATAGTTTTACCACTACCAGTAGCCATTTTTAATGTCCCCCGACCATGATTAGCAAACCAGCTAGTCACAGCTTGACGTTGATATCCCCGCAATTGCAGAGATAAAGGCATTTTCGGAAATCCCGGTAATGGTTGCTTAACTTGATAGCTGCCCTTTTTCTCCCCCGCATAAGGTAACTTGAGTTTAAAAGTAGGCAATTTCGGTACTGCATTTCGCGTTAGGTACATAAATTGGTAATTGGTAAGAATCAGTAGTTACTTGTTTTTTATTTGCAACTGACAACTGACAACTGACAACTGTACGGGCGAA
>NZ_VIKY01000248.1:0-5623 GCF_009711925.1 Dolichospermum sp. UHCC 0352
AACCCCACGAACAGTTCGTATTCCCAGAAGAAGTATTACCACGCGGTAACGCTCTCTAAAACCTATCATCTTTGAATTAGCCCCTACCTATTGGTAGGGGTTTTTTTATAAGGAGAAATTTAAATTCAGGTATTGCAAATTTTTGTAGTTGTGCTATAGTAGTCTCAGGTTACAAGACCAAAGCATTTTGCTTTGCCCCTTTTGAAATTAAGACCGTTTAGGCAATAAGGAGGTGATGCCCATGATAGAAAGTAGTATACCCATGGGTCGTCAAGTTGCAGTTAGCCGGCTGTGTGCCGGGGCTGTTCTCTAAAAGTTAGCTTTAGTTCTCTTGAGATACTAAGTTAGCTCAACTAACTAGGCTTAACATCGGAGTTCCTTCCGGCAGTCTGGTTGCAACTTGAAGACCCGCTAGACCGCCCTGACTTAGATTATCTGATCTAAATCAGGGCGGATAGTTTTTAAGGGTGGTTTTTGGTTGAAACCAGTACACAACCGAGTCAGTGAATTAACTATTTAAAAAGCCGAAAAAGCTTGTTTGATCTAATTTTTTGATTTTGTTTTATGGTACTAAGTAGTAATTTTTAACCAGTAGCATAAGGCAATATTTAGATATTTGCTGACAACAATTACCAACGTAAATTATTGTTGTGGAACATTTGTTAGCGATCGCCTATCATTTATATTTGTCAGGTTTTTGGAGTGAAAACAAAACACCCATTGCGAACAAATGATAATTAATGTGGAAAGGTTTTGATTGAAAGTATATTTCAAAACCTATCTAAATTCTTCAATGCCGAAGCTTATTCGCTAATCTTCAGTGTAAGAAAAGTTCGATATGAGTTTAAAGAAGTCAAATCTACTTGGTGTAACTGATAATATACTACTAGAAAAATTGACATCTACTTAATCAAAAAATCTTATGTTGATTATTAGAAAAAACTATAATATAATGGCAGGATATGGTCAGAAAGTTTTTGCATAAGTTAATTGCATGGAAGTTTAACGATTAATTAATCAATTGTTAGCCTTGTGAAAGCTATGATTGTGGAATTGGTGTCAGCCATACCTATTGCACAGGTTTCAACAAGACTTCGCGTTTGTAAACAGTTAGCTATAGCGAACTCATGTTATCCATATAAGGTGTGAGGAGAAAAGGAAAAATGTCTAATATTTTGTGGAAATCCCTGGTGGTTAGCCCAGCAATTTTGGGAGCAGCGTTGTTAGTATCTTCAACAGCGATAGCCGCACCAAGTACCACCAAGGGAGCATCATCAATTGAAACTTCCTCTACAGCAGAAGTTTCCCAACAGCCAGCAGTATTGGCGACAGAAACCAAAGAAGCTCAAGTTTTAGCTCAGGTCAACCGCTACAGCAACGAGAACAATACTTCCATAAATCAGGTAACATCAGTTTCCCAGTTCTCTGATGTGCAACCTACAGATTGGGCATTCCAAGCTTTGCAGTCCTTGGTTGAACGCTACGGCTGTATTGCGGGTTATCCCAATGGCACATTTCGTGGTAATCGGGCTTTAAGCCGTTACGAATTTGCGGCTGGTTTGAATGCTTGTTTAGATCGTGTGAATGAATTGATTGCCACAGCAACGGCTGATATGGTGACAAAACAGGATCTAGCAACATTACAGCGTTTGCAAGAAGAGTTTTCTGCGGAATTGGCAACCTTACGCGGCCGGGTAGATGCTTTAGAAGGACGGACTGCTGAATTAGAAGCCAATCAATTTTCTACTACCACTAAATTAAAAGGTGAGGCTATTTTTGCTGTCACTGATGCTTTTGGCAGCGAGACAGGCAAAGCTAACCGGGCAGTATTCCAAGACAGAGTCCGTTTAGGCTTGGAAACCAGCTTTACGGGTAGAGATGTGTTGACAACCCGTCTAGCTGCTGGTAATGCCACAGGCTTTGATTTAAAAGACAAGAATGGTAATTCTATTGCTGGTTCTCAAGTACCTGGCAACGGAGTCGGTACACAAACCTTTGAAGTCGGTAGCACTGGCGCTAACAGCGTCAAAATTGACAAATTAACTTATGAAGCTCCTTTGGGACCTGCAAGAGTTTATCTTTCAGCTAGTGGTGGGCAACATAGTGATTATGCGGCTGTTAACAATCCTTACTTCTTTGATAAAACAGATGGTGGTAAGGGGGCTTTAAGTACCTTTGCTTCTGAAAACCCCATCTACCGGATTGGTGGTGGTTCTGGTATTGCCTTGAATGTCCCGTTTGGTAAACCTGGTAGTAGTTTCTTGAAACCAAGTTCAATCACATTAGGTTACTTGGCTTCAAATAACTCGGTCTCAAATGCTGCTAGTCCTGCCCCAAGTAATGGCTTGTTCGACGGTAACTATGCGGCTTTAGGTCAGTTGAACTTTAATGTTGGTAATCGCGTTGCTTTGGCTGCAACCTATGTGCATGGTTATCAAAAAGCAGGTAGCACCTTATTTGATTCAGGATTTGATGGTGGTGCTTTGGTAGGTACAGCACAAGCGAATTCTTTAGGTGCGGACAGAACAATTCTCAATGCTCCATCAACTAGTGCCTCTTCCAGCAACTCCTACGGTATTTCCGCAGCTATCAAGCCTAGCGATAAACTCTCTTTGAGTGGTTTCGTTTCCTACCATGATGTTACAGGCTTTGGAGCTAATGATGATAAGGAAGCTTGGAGCTATGGTGCAGGTTTAGCTTTACCTGATTTTGGTAAGAAAGGTAACGTCTTGGGTATCTTCGGTGGCGCTCAACCTTACTCACTAGGTGCGACTGGTAGAGAGACTCCATACCAAGTTGAAGGCTTTTATAAGTATCGCGTTTCTGAAAATGTATCCGTAACTCCTGGAGTTATTTGGATGACATCTCCTGGACAAAATAATACCAGTAATGATGCCTTTGTTGGTACACTCAGAACAACTTTTAGCTTCTAAATAGTTAAAAGTTTGTTGATAAGTTTCAACGTGATTTGACCCTGCCTCATGGCGGGGTTTTTTTGTGGAGAGAAAAACCCCAGTTAAGAACCGGAGTATACTGGAAAAGAGCTTAAGAGACTTCCAAATAAAAAAATGTCCCAAAACTGATGCAGAAATTCTCTCTCTGTGTACTCTGTGCCTCTGTGGTTCGTTTCTTAGGATAATTTATTTCTTGGAAGTCTCTAACTGTGAGGTTTTGCTCATTTTCATCCTTCAATTTTGATCTTGGACTACTGCTTGTGGAATTATCATGTAAATCTGAATACGCAATTTTGGCGTTATTAGAGATGGCTACTCATTACGAAAACGGTGAACCGATGCAAATTCGGCAAATCGCTCTGCAACAAAAGATACCTGATCGCTATTTGGAACAACTGTTAGCAACTTTGCGGCGGGGGGGTATAGTTAAAAGTCAACGGGGTTCAAAAGGCGGCTATTTATTGGCGCGAGAACCTCGGAAAATTAGTATCTTTGAGATTTTAGAATGTTTGGAAGGTTTAGATGTGCAGACTGGTGAACAAAATACTAACCTCACAAGTTTAGATAATTCTGTGGTGTCAGAAATTTGGCAAGAAGCACGTCAGGCAGCAAATTCAGTATTACAAAATTATTCGCTTCAGGATCTTTGTGAAAAACGGGATTCCCGGAAGCAGTTGGATATCATGTACTACATTTGAAGGCATAAGAATTTATCATGCGGATTGTTGAAAATATTACGGAATTGGTGGGACGGACACCTCTAGTTAAGTTAAACCGGATTCCTCAAGAATTAGGTTGTGTGGCTACAATTCTCGTGAAATTGGAAAGTATGAACCCTTCGTCATCGGTGAAAGACCGCATTGGGGTAAGTATGATTACTGCGGCTGAGAAGGAAGGATTAATTGCCCCTGGGAAGACGATTCTGGTGGAACCAACATCGGGAAATACGGGCATTGCTTTGGCAATGGCGGCGGCGGCCAAGGGGTATCAATTAATTTTAACAATGCCGGAAACGATGAGTGCGGAACGGCGGGCGATGTTAAGGGCTTATGGGGCCCAATTGGAACTCACTCCGGGAATTGCGGGGATGAGTGGGGCGATTCGGCGGGCGCAGGAGATTGTGGATAGAACACCATACTCTTATATGTTGCAACAGTTCCGCAATCCGGCTAATGCCCAAATTCATCGGGAAACTACGGCGGAGGAAATTTGGGAGGATACGGATGGATTGGTGGATATGATTGTGGCGGGTGTGGGGACTGGGGGGACGATTACTGGGGTGGCGGAAGTTTTGAAGGACCGGAAACCGAGTTTTCAGGCGATCGCTGTCGAACCAGCTAATAGCCCGATATTATCGGGAGGTAAACCGGGTCCCCATAAAATTCAGGGCATTGGGGCGGGTTTTATTCCCCAAGTGTTAAAGTTAGAATTGATTGATGAGGTAATTACGGTTACTGATGAGGAGGCGATCGCTTTTGGTCGCAAATTAGCCAGGGAGGAAGGATTATTGTCTGGAATCTCCACTGGTGCAGCCCTTTGTGCGGCGGTTCGGGTCGCCCAACGTCCTGAAAATCAGGGACGCTTAATTGTGATGATTCAGCCTAGTTTCGGTGAGAGATATTTAAGTACACCTTTATTCCAAGACCTAGAAGCGAAAACCGCAACTAGTACCAATTAACAATCTATTGGATTCATGTCCGATTTTAACCACTACGATACCCTCAAAGTTAGTAATCATGCCAGTCAAGCGGAGATCAAACAAGCTTATCGCCGCTTGGTGAAAATTTTTCATCCTGATAGTAATCAAGACATTACAGATAATGAGCAAATTATTCGTGTTAATGCCGCCTATGAAGTTTTAAGTGATAGTAAAAGTCGTCTTGATTATGATGAAAAACTTCGTCACGGTCAGCAACAATTTCATCATGTTCGCCAAAAACGTGCAGAATCTGCTCAACAACATTACAAAGCAACTAGGAAAACTAGAAAAGATATTGATGAAAATATTGAGGAATGGATACGTTTAGTTTATAAACCAGTAAATCGGATACTTTGTACAATTCTTAATTCTTTAGAATCACAAATTGAGGAGTTAGCAGCCGATCCTTTTGATGATGATCTTTTAGACGAATTTCAAGATTATTTAGCATCCTGTCGGGAAGATTTGAAGGACGCACAAATTAAATTTCGTTCTTTGCCAAATCCCGCTAGTTTTGCAGCAGCAGCAGCCCATATTTACTATTGTATGAGTCAAGTGGGAGATGGAATTGAGGAATTAGCATACTTTCCATTAAGTTATGATCATCGCTATTTACACACGGGACAAGAGTTATTTCGGATAGCTAAAAGATTGTATCGGGAAGCGCAAGAGTCCGTGAGTTGATGAGATGATCGTAGGAGTCGTTTAATTACTAAGTAGGTTGGGGTTGAAAATTGTCGTTATGACAAGATAACAGGGAAGAGGTTTTGGGCAATTTGACTTTTTGTTATGGTTTTTTTCCGTTTACTTACTTATCTATTAAACCGAAATATTGCTTATTTTTTTAACAATATAATAATTCCCATTCTATCGGGTTAGAAGCGGAAATAATTAAACGCAGATGGACGCAGATGGACGCAGATAATTTTGTAGTTAATTAGACTAGTGGTCTGTCAAGCTAAAAGTTGTG